>JBAUTC010000064.1:0-31717 GCA_049582025.1 Thiomonas sp. | reverse complement strand
CACGTTGTGGGCGATCAAGGGCTTGAACACATTCAGTTCGAAATTGCCGGACGCCCCGCCAAAGTTCACCGCCACATCATTGCCGAACACCTGGCAGCACACCATGGTCAGCGCCTCACATTGAGTGGGGTTGACCTTGCCGGGCATGATGGAACTGCCTGGCTCGTTCTCCGGGATCCGAATCTCGCTCAGTCCACTGCGCGGACCGGAGGCCAGCCAGCGCACATCGTTGGCGATTTTCATCAGCGCGGTGGCGAGTGTTTTGAGAGCGCCATGAAGAAACACCAGGGGCTCGTGCCCTGCCAGCGCTGCGAACTTGTTGTCGGCGCTGCTGAACGGCAGGCCGGTCTGCCGGGACAACTCGGTGGCAACGCGCACCCCGAACGAGGGCGGGGTGTTCATCCCGGTGCCCACCGCGGTGCCACCCACGGCCAGCGCATAAACCGGGTTGAGCGCGGCGTCGATGGCGCGTCGGGCCAGATCGAGCTGCGCGACATAACCGGAAAACTCCTGCCCCAGAGTCAGCGGCGTGGCGTCCTGCAAATGGGTGCGTCCGATCTTGACGATATCGGCGAAGGCGTCGGACTTGGCCTGCAGAGAGACCCGCAGCGCGATGAGCGCGGGCAGCAAGGACTGCGCGGTCTGCGCGGCAACAGCCACATGCATCGCAGTGGGAAAGATGTCGTTGGACGATTGCCCCAGATTGACCTGATCGTTGGGGTGCACACTCCGCGCCAGTCCTACGCCGGCACCCAGCAGAACCGAGGCTCGGTTGGCCAGCACCTCGTTCATATTCATATTGGTCTGCGTGCCTGAGCCGGTCTGCCACACAGCCAAGGGAAATTCGTCGGGATAGCGGCCGGCGATGACCTCATCTGCCGCGTCGATGATGGCCTGCGCAGTACGCAGATCGAGCTTGTCGAGATCGACATTGGCGGCAGCGCAGGCGCGCTTGACCAAGGCCAGCGCCCGAATGAATTCGCGCGGCATCTTTTCAGTGGAAATGGCGAAGTGCTCCAGCGAGCGCTGGGTCTGCGCGCCCCACAGATGGGCTTCGGACACCTCAATGGGGCCGAAGGAGTCGGTTTCGATCCGCATGCCCTCGGCGGGCTCAATCATGCCTTCTGCAGTTTCAGCGCTCATGCGACAACTCCTGAGATGTTTTGCGATGTTGTAGTCCTAGTGCATCAACATTGCCACCAGCGCAGTTGTGAGCACATCATGGCTTCGCCGCACCCCGGTCATCTGCAGCGACGTGGATTGCGATTCGATTTGCATGTTGGCTCGACCCGTCACACACCGCCCCTCTAGACTTCCCTGTCAAACAAGGGCGATGGAGTTCGCCAAAACCGTGCGGGGCCGGTCTCCAGACTGATGACTCCTACCTGCCGCAGGCCGCGTTGTGCCGCTTGCGTGTCAAGACGGGAAGCGAGCCATGCGCGGAAATGTCATCTTGCAGCAAGTGCGCCAATTGCTGGCGGTTCTGCTGCGCTCGGCTCTGCTGCCCCGCTTCATCGCCTCGGTGCAACGCGGCCAGAGGCCGGGGCTGTTTCGGCCCTGCCGCAACCTGCTCAAGTGCTTCCGCAGCGAGATCGTGGCACCGGACATGGCGCCGTCGATCTTCCGGGCTACGCCCGTGGCTGCGCTCTCCAATATCAGCGACCTTCTCGGCGGCGGGCTCATCCTCGGCCTGGGCGGATTTGTCATCACGCCGGCGTGGAAGTTCGAGGGCAAGCCCCATTTCCTGAAAGAATTGCAGTTCGGTTGTCTGCAAGCGCCAATGATCGGTGCGCCGTTGATCATCGTTTTCGGCTTGGTCCTGGTGTGGAGTCCGACCCGAGCGACTCTTGAACTACGCCTCGCGTTGCCGCGGTTCTTTCTTCGCCAACATTCTGGATACTTCGCATGACCTACGTCTTCATCGCCATCTTCGCCATCATCGGCGCGTTCGCGCGCTACGGTCAGACCCTGGTCGTCCAGGGCATGCTGGGGCGCTCCTTTCCATTCGCCACACTGTCGATCAATGTGTTGGGCTCCTTCCTGATGGGGTTTCTGTTTTTTGAAACCTTGGAACGCATCAACATCAGCCCTGAGTTGCGCACCGGCATCCTCACCGGCGGCCTCGGCGCCTACACCACCTTCTCCACGTTTTCGCTGGAGTCGCTGGGACTGATTGAAAACGGCGAACTTGTCAAAGCCACGCTGTATATCGGCGGCTCGGTGCTGCTGTCCGTTCTGGCAGCCATCCTCGGCGCCTTTCTGTCACGCAATCTGGGAGTCTCCGCATGAACGCAAAATCCGTCACCATGGTCCGTATCTACATCAAGGAAGGCGACAAGGACAGAGACCACCACGATCTGATGCGAGCGATCTTCAAACTGCTGCACGAGGAGTACAAAGTGCATGGCGTCACGGTGTTCCGCGGCGTGGCCGGGTTCGGCAGCAAGGGTGAGGTGCATGCCGAGGATCTGCTGCGACTGACGGTGCATCTGCCGCTGGTGCTGGAGTTCTTCGACGCGCCCGAGGTGGTGGATACGGTGCTGCCGCGCATCCAGGAGATGGTGCCGCCCGGCCATATTGTCTATTGGTCGGCGCAATGCGGCTGCAATTGAGCAGCCAAGGACTCTTGGGACGTTCTTCGGGGCCGGGGCAGGAAAACCCCGCGGAGCAGGCGGAACGCGTGGATTAAGCGTTCTGCTCTTCGACCGGACTTTCGGCGGCAAGTTGCGCTGCGGCTCGCGCCCCACCCGCGTATTGATAAGCGCGGGTGAAGGGATAGTCGCTCTGCCGCGCCCGCAGCGCCCGCTCGCAATCGACACGATCTTCCACCGAACCGCTGGGGCGACTGCCAAGGATCTGGAACAGCGAAATCCAGCCCTGCTCGAACCCCATGGCCGAACCGGCGAGGTAGAGCCGGTAAGCACGCAGCGTCTTCTCGGCGTTGTCGCCCAGCACCTTGCGGGCTTCGTCGAGATGGTCTTCGAGTGCGTCCGCCCAGTACCACAGGGTTTTGGCGTAATGCGGGCGCAGGCACTCCATGTCCAACGGTTCCAGTCCGCCGCGCGTCATGGTTTCCGCCATCACGCCCACGTGCACCAGTTGACCGCCGGGGAAGATGTATTTCTCGATGAAGTCACCCATGCCTCCGGCAAGCTGGCTGTTGTCCACACCGCCCGCGGTGATGCCGTGGTTCATCACCAGCCCGCCGGGCTTGAGCAGGCGGCGGATCTTGTCGAAATACACCGGCAGATTGGGGCGCCCGACATGCTCACACATGCCCACCGAGGCCACCTTGTCGAAGGGCTTTGATTCATCCACGTCACGATAGTCCCGCAGCAGCATGCGCACCCGGCCCTGCAGCCCTTTGTCCACGATCAACTTGTTGACGTAGGCGTATTGGTTCTTCGACAAGGTGATGCCGGTTGCATCCACCCCGTAATGCTCTGCCGCCCACAGCAGCAGCCCGCCCCAGCCCGCGCCGACGTCGATGAAACGTTCGCCCGGCTTGAGCATGAGCTTGGTGCAGATGTGGTCAAGCTTGGCTTCCTGCGCCTGCGCCAGGTTCATCGCCGGTTCGGCGAAGTAGGCGCAGGAATACACACGGCGCGGGTCGAGCCACAGGGCGTAGAAATCGTCCGAAACGTCGTAATGACTCTGGATTTGCGCAGCGTCCTTCTCGCGGGTGTGGTGACCGTGCTCCCACAGCGTGCGACGCAGACCATGCCACAACCGGGCGGTGGCGGCAGAGGGTTCATTGCGCGGATCGTCATCGAGCAGCACCGGGGCGATGCGCATCAGGTCGCGCAGATTTCCCAGGATGTCCACCAGCCCTTCGACGTAATCCTCCGCCAGTTTGCCGATCTGCCCCGTGGTGATGTGCCACAAGGCGCGCTTGTCGCGCAGGCGCATTTCCACTTTCGCATTGCTCGGCCCGACACGCTGACCGCCCGGCAACACCACGCTGCAAGACAAGGGAAGATTCGACAGGCGCGCATCGACCTGACCAAGAATAGACGAGGGGATGGACGGCATTGCGATCTCCTTTCAGACGATGACAAGCGACGACACGCGCACCTACAAGCGCGAAAAAAACTCTCCTGGATCAAAAATGGTCGAGCCCGCTGGATCGAAGTCTGTTCCTGCCCTTGAGGCAAGACACAACTGATTGGTGTGGATGTGAACATCCGCAACCCCTCCGTGTTGGTGCAGGCCGATACAGACACAGAGACGCGCACAAAAAGGGTCGAGCCATCAGCCTAGGGATGGCGGAATCCATCTCGAGTCAATTAAACGGCGAACTCGATCGCTGTTTACCCATGCCCAAATTTAGGCCACGACAGGCACAGGGTCAAAGCGCCGGGGCCGCCAGGTTGCATCGAAATGCAACCTGGCCACTGCGCGCGCCAGGTCAATACTTCTGCCGCGCGGGAATCACCCCGCGGACACCGCCCAGCGGCGCGGCCATGTCACCGGCGTAGCGCGGAATCAGGTGGAGGTGCGCATGGAAAAGGCTCTGCCCCGCTGCCTGGCCACAGTTCACGCCGAGGTTGAAACCATCGGGCTTGCGTTCGCGCTGCAACAGAGCGCGCCCAGTGGCGGCAAGTCCCAGCAAGGCCCGCTGCTCCTGAGCTGTGCAGTTGAACCAGTCTGCCACATGGCGAAACGGGATCAGCAGCAGATGTCCCGGATTCACCGGGCTGCGGTCGTACACCGCGAAGCACAGCGCGTTGTGCAGCACCATGGGCATGTCCTGGCAGAAGGGACATTGCGGATCGGCATCGGGCCTCATGCCAGATCTCGCAGATGGGCGGTGTCGTTGACCAGTTGCACGCTCGCCATGCCTTGCGCATCCACGCTGAAAAGGTTCAGGCAACAGGGCTTCTGGTTGATGCGCCAGTAGGCGGACAGCGGCAGATCCAGCGCATGCAGCAGCAAAGCGCGGTTGACGCTTTCATGCCCCACCAGCACCACGGTGTGGTCGGCATGGCGCTGCAGAAGCGCGCGCAGGCCATTGGCGGTGCGCAACGCCAGATCCTGCAACGATTCTCCGCCGGGAAACCGCACCCATTGCGGCACGACCTTCCACAAGACATGGAGATGCGGATGCGTCGCCTGCACCTCTTCGTGTGTCTTCCACTGCCAGTCGCCATAGTCGAGGTCGTTGACGCCAGCGAGCACCTGCGCACTCAGGCCACAGGCCGCGGCAATCGCCGCGCCAGTCTCCCGGCTGCGCTGCATCGTGCTGGTGTAGACCGCCTGCGGCGCGAACTCCGCGGCAATGCGGTCTGCGACGGCCTTGGCCTGCTCACTTCCCCGCGCCGTCAGCGCCAGTTCCATGCGTCCGCGAAAGCGCTCAGGCTGCATGCCTTCGACTTCGCCGTGTCGCGTCAGGATGATCTGCATCGCGTTTTCCTTCATTCGCCTCGTTGTTCCGCCCAGCTTCAGTGGGACCGTGCACAGCCGTCGCACGGCAGGTACGACGCAATCAAGACGGACTGTGCACCGCGACATCCCAGTTCAGGCGCGCCCACTCGGCAGCTTCCTGGCGCAGGCTGTATTCAGTCAGTGGATTGGCCTTGAGCCAGGGCTCGGGCACAACGATGTCCAGCGCGGGTCGCGCACCCGACAGACTCACTCCGAGGTCCTGGTAACGCAGGTGGACGCCGTCGAGGTCGACCGGCGTGCGGTTACGCGCCAGGATCACGGCCAGCCGCAGCGCCATGACGGCGTCAAGGTCGAGACTCTCCAGATCGGTCGCGCTGAGCTTTTTCAGCTTGCCGGTGTGCGCCAGCACGACCTGCGCCAGCGCCGCCTGTTCGCCGCGCGAAAACCCCGGCATATCGGCATTCGCGGCGATGTAGGCCGAGTGCTTGTGATACGCGCTGTGCGAAATGGACAGCCCGATTTCATGCAACTGCCCGGCCCAGCGCAAAAGGCGCTGCTCGGCCTCGGTGGCACCGGGACGCAACTGCGCGTAAAGCCGCAACGCCAGCTCGCTCACCCGCTGCGCCTGCTGCGGGTCGGCGCCGTAGCGCTGGGTGAACTGCAGCGCGGTAACCTCGCGCATGTCCTGCGACTGTTCGCGCCCGAGCAGGTCGTAAAGCACGCCCAGGCGTAGCGCGGCGTCGGTCACTTCCATGCGCTGAATCCCCAGTTCTTCGAACACGCCCAGCATGATCGCCAGCCCGCCGGCTGCCACTGGCACGCGGTCGGGCTTGAGGCCTTCCATCTTGAGCTTGTTGAGATTGCCTGCTCGCACGAACAGACGCCGCAGTTCGCGCAGACCCTGCAGGGTGATGTCGCCCGGCTGGTCCGGCGGGTTGAGGCGACTGCCACCAATCATGTCGGCCAACGCCCGGGCGGTGCCGCTGGAGCCGACGGCATGCGACCAGCCATTGCGCTTGAAGTCGGAGGCAATGATCTGGATTTCCTTGCGCGTGGCGATTTCCGCCGCGCGCATGGTGGTCTCGTCCACTTGGTTGCCGGGGAAGAAACGCTGGCTCATCGACACGCAGCCGATGTAAAGCGATTCCATCATGCCCGGGTCATAGCCTTGGCCGATGATGAACTCGGTCGAGCCACCGCCGATGTCGACCACCAGCCGCTTGCCCTGCACAACGGAGACCGAATGCGCCGCGCCGATGTAGACCAGCCGTGCCTCCTCCCGTCCTGCGATGACCTCGATGGGAAACCCCAGCGCCACCTGCGCCCGGTGCAGGAACTGCGGCGCATTCTTGGCCACGCGCACGGTGTTGGTGGCCACGGCGCGCACCCGATCCGGGTGAAACTGCCGCAGCCGCTCGCCAAAGCGCTGCAGGGTTTGCAGCGCAATCTGCTGCGCGGCTTCGGAGAGGTATTTCTTGTCGTCCAGGCCGGCGGCCAGACGCACCGGCTCGCGGAGTGAATCGATGGGATAGACCTGCACCCCTGCCGCACTGTCTTGCGCACGACCGATGAGCATGCGAAAACTGTTCGATCCGAGATCGACCGCGGCAAGATGGTGATTCAGCAAAGTGGGCATAAGTGCATTGAACGTCAGTTTGATGACAGGTTCTTGAAACTTGTCATCAAGATTTCATCGGATGGTGGCATTCTCGCTCGGATTCCAGTTGGCACTGGCAAAATGCCAAGTGTTTCTTCGCTCGAGTCGTTCATGTCCCATCCCGATACTCCGCCCCGCCTGCTCAACCGCGAACTGGGCACTCTCGAATTCAATCGTCGCGTGCTTTTCCAGGCGCTCGACGAGGCCAATCCCCTGCTTGAACGCCTGCGCTTTCTAAGCATCGTGTCGAGCAATATGGATGAGTTTTTCGAAACCCGCGTGGCGACGCTGCAAGACATGCTCGAAGCCGATCCTGGTTCGCACACACCCGACGGCATGCTGGTGCGCGACGCATTGGCCGAGATTTCCGAGCGTGCTCACGCCCTGATCGCCGACCAGTACCGCGTGCTGCAACAAGCCGTGCTGCCGTCTCTGGACAAGCAGGGCATTCGTCTCTATCGGGTTGCCGACTGGACTGACGCACAGCGCGCCTGGGCGCAGCATTATTTCGAGACGGAAGTCTCGCCCCTGCTCACCCCGATCGGCCTCGATCCCGCGCATCCGTTTCCCCGCGTGATCAACAAAAACCTGGTATTCGCCGTCCAGCTTGACGGGACCGACGCCTTTGGCCGCAACATCGAACTTGGCGTGGTGCAGGCGCCGCGCACCCTGCCCCGCATCGTGCCCATGCCGCCGGAACTGTGCGACGCACGCTACGGCTTCATGCTGCTGTCCTCCTGCATGCAGGCATTTGCGGGACAACTCTTTCCCGGACTTGAGGTACGCGGAGTGCACCAGTTCCGCGTCACGCGCAACAGCGAGCTGTTCATTGACGACGACGACATCACCAATCTGCGCGCCGCGCTCCAGGGCGAGTTGCGCGCCCGGCATTTCGGCGATGCCGTGCGACTGGAGGTCGCTGCGGATTGCCCGCACTTGATCATCGACCGCTTGCTGCGCGAAAACAATATCCTGCCGCAAGACTGCTACCGCGTGGACGGGCCGGTGAATCTGGTGCGGCTGCAGGAGATTCTCGATCACGTCAACGAGCCGCAGCTGCTGTTCACTCCCTATCTGCCCGCCCTGCCCGCGAACTGGCCAGGCGTCGACGTCGAGATTTTCGACCGCATCCGAGGTCGCGATCTGCTGCTGCATCACCCCTACGACTCCTTCGCTCCGGTGGTCGACCTGGTGAAAACCGCCGCACGCGATCCGGCAGTAGTGGCCATCAAGCAGACCATCTACCGCACTGGCGGCAATTCCGAGCTGATGGACGCGCTCATCGAAGCCGCGCGTAATGGCAAGGAAGTCACCGTCGTCCTCGAACTGATGGCCCGTCTCGACGAAGAAACCAATATCAACTGGTCGTCGCGGCTGGAGGCGGCAGGTGCGCATGTGGTGTTTGGCGTGGTGGGCTTCAAATGCCACGCCAAGATGCTGCTCATCGTGCGCCGCGAAGCCAGCGAGGGCAACGGGCGCAAGATGCTGCGCATGTACGCGCACCTGGGCACCGGCAACTATCACGCGCGCACCGCCCGGCTTTATACCGACTTCGGCCTCATGACGGCCAATGCCGAAATCTGCGAAGACGTGCGCCGGGTGTTCCTGCAGATCACCGGGTCAAGCCAGGCGCAGGAACTCAAGCGCCTGTGGCAGTCGCCATTCACCCTGCACGCCAACGTGCTGGGCGCCATTGCGCGCGAAGCCGACCATGCGCGCAACGGAAAGCCCGCGCGGGTCTGGGCACGGATCAATGCGCTGCTCGAGCCTGGGGTGATCGAGGCGCTCTACGCCGCATCACAAGCCGGGGTCGAAGTGCGTCTGCTGGTGCGCGGCGCCTGCATGCTGCGCCCCGGCGTGGAAGGTCTGTCCGACAACATCCGCGTGCGCTCGACCATCGGACGCTTTCTGGAACACTCGCGGGTGTTCTATTTCCACAATGGCGGCGAGGCCGAGGTCTACATCTCCTCGGCCGACTGGATGGAGCGCAATCTGCTGCGTCGCGTGGAAATCGCCGTGCCGTTGCTGGACAACAAGATCAAGGCGCAGGTCATCCGCGAAGGCCTGCGCATGCAGTGGCAACATCCGGGCAACGCTTGGGAGATGGACAGCGAGGGCAACTACCACCGCCCACGCGGCTCACGCAGCCGCCTGAGCTGTCATCAGGTGCTGATGCATTCGCGACTGGAACGCAAGCACTGAAGAGCGACGCAGCGCGGCTCTAGACCACTTCCAGCGCGTCGTCCGTGGGCGTCGGCGCGCCTGGCTGGGCGCCAGCCGGCACCAGCCGAGCCGCTGGAAATCGCACCACGAAGCGGCTGCCCTTGCCCGGCGTGCTGTGCACCAGCAATTCGGCCTGATGGCGCAGCAGCACATGCTTGGCAATCGCCAATCCCAGCCCGGTACCGCCAGATTCGCGCGAGCGGCCACGATCGACGCGGTAGAAGCGCTCGGTCAACCGCGGAATGTGTTCTGCGGCAATGCCGATGCCGGTGTCGGTCACACTGAACTCGGCATATTTCGGCTGACCGCCTTGGAGCACGGCGTCCCATTCCAGCCCGACCGTCCCGCCCTCGGGCGTGTAGCGCACCGCGTTGCTCACCAGATTGGACAGTGCGGAATGCAGCTCCTGCGGGCTGCCGCGCACCCACAGGTCCGAGCGGACATCCGCCGTGATCTGATGCCGTCCGTTGGACAGCGCCAGAGCCTCGCTTCTGTATTGCGCCATCGACGACGGCATGTCGATGACCAGTTCGGTAGGCGGGTAGGGATCGCCCTCCAGCCGCGCCAGCACCAGCAGATCGTCGACCAGGTGGCGCATGCGGTCCGACTGGGTCTGCATCATGTCGAGCACACGCAGGCGCTGGGTTTCGTCCAGTGGCATGTCGCGCAGAGTCTCGACAAATCCGCCCAGTACGGTCAACGGCGTCTTGATCTCATGCGAAACATTGGCGACAAAGTCGCGTCGCATCGCCTCGGTGCGCTCGAACTGGGTGATGTCCTGGGACAGCAGCAGCTTCTGCTGATCGCCGTATGGAAACACCTGCACGCTGAGCGTGAATTGCGCACGCGCGCCGGCACGGTGCATTTGCAGCGGCTCATGAAAATGCTGCGCCTGCAGATACCCCACGAATTCCGGATTGCGGATGAGGTGCACCGCATGCTGACGCAGGTCGCGCTGCGCATCCAGTCCGAAGTGCTGCGCCGCCGTGGCGTTGCACCAGTCGATCTGGTTGTTCTCATCAAGCAGGATGACGCCGTTGGGCGAAACCTGCAACGCTTCGATGAAACGCTGCAGCTTCGATTCCTCATAGGTCAGGCGCCCGGTCCACAGGCGCAGCTGACGCGAGGCACGATAAAACACTTCGGCCCATGCTCCCGTTCCGCTTGGAACGGGCACGACATCTGGTGCCTTGAGCCAGCGGATCAGGCGGGAGAGCGCAAGCGAGTCGCGAACCACCGCCAACACCAGGACCAGCAACGCCGCAGCCATGGCCCCCGAGCCGCCGTGGATCAACGCGCCCGCCACTGCCGCCAACAGGACGAGCAGCAAGATGATGGTGATACGCCAGGCGACAGAGATCATGGAGAACGGCGTGACAAACCAGAGTCAGGTGGGGAGTCTGCACCGGACCCCACTGTAAAACACGCAGCGCGGCGCTTGCAGAATCCGAAACAAACCGAAGTCAAGCCGCCGATGCCTGCACCGCGCGCACCTGCGCAGTGAACCGGTACCCCGCGCCACGCACGGTTTCCACCATGTCGGCGCACTGAACCGGAGACAGCGCCTCACGCAGTCGCTTGATGTGCACGTCCACCGTGCGTTCTTCGATGAACACGTGGTCGCCCCACACCTTGTCGAGCAGCGCGCCACGGCTGTGCACCCGCTCTGGATGCGCCATCAGGTAATGCAGCAGCTTGAACTCCGTGGGCCCAAGGCGGATTTCCAGCGGATCGGCCCCCACCTTCTTGAACATTGCCCGGCGGCTGGACGGGTCTACGGACAGCCCGCCGATCTCCACCTGCTCGTCGGTGAGTTGCGGCGCACGGCGGCGCAGTACCGCGCGGATGCGGGCCAACAGCTCCTTGGGCGAGAACGGCTTGGTGATGTAGTCGTCCGCCCCTGCGTCCAGGCCTTGAACCTTGTCGCCCTCTTCGCTGCGCGCGGTGAGCAGGATGATGGGAATCGCCTTGGTCCGCGCATCGGCGCGCAAGGCGCGCGCCAGCGCCACGCCGGACATGCCGGGCAGCATCCAGTCGATCAGCAGCACGTCGGGCAGCACGTCGCGGATGACGCGCAGGGCTTCTTCTGCGCTGCCAGCGCGGATCGGGCAATGCCCGGCATGCTGCAGGTTCATCGCCAGCAGCTCGGCGATGGCGGGTTCGTCTTCAACGATCAGGATATTGCTGGACAGGCTCATGGTGCTGGGGCTCTTCAGAACAGGGGGCGGCGGATCAAAGCGAACCCGCCACGTCGCGGAAGGCTGCCTTGTTGTGGCGCACGTCGGTACCGCGCACGATGTAGATCACGAACTCGGCAATGTTTTTCGCATGGTCACCGATGCGCTCGATGGCCTTGGCCACGAACATCAGGTCGAGCATGGTGGAAATCGCCCGCGGATCTTCCATCACATAGGTGATGACCTTGCGGGTGAAGCCCTCGAATTCCTCATCGATGCGGCTATCCGACTCAACGATTTCGACCGCAGCCTTCTCGTCCAGACGGGCGAAGGCGTCCAGCGACTTGCGCAACTGCTCGATCGCCAGATCGGAGGCATGCTGCAGATCGCCAATTCCCATGGCAATCGAGGTGCCTGATTCGACGATGTCGCGTGCCATGCGGGCGATGCGCGCGGCTTCGTCGCCTGCGCGCTCCAGGTTGGCGATGGTCTTGGAGATGGCCACCAGCAGACGCAGGTCACGCGCGGTGGGCTGGCGCTTGGCGATGATCTGCGTGATGTCGGCGTCGATCTCGACTTCCATCTGGTTCACGCGCTTTTCCACCTGCAGCACGGTACGTGCGGCGTCGAGATCGAGATGGCGCAAGGCGTAGATGGCCTGGGCCAGCTGCGACTCGACCTGCCCGCCCATTTCAAGCACCCGGGTCGATACGGCGTTGATTTCAGCGTCGAACTGCGTCGACAAATGCGGCTTGTCATCCATGGTGTTGGCTCCGGGTGTGCTGTATGTGAGGCATCAGGCAGGCGGGACTCTGACCCACCTCAGCCAAAGCGGCCGGTGATGTAGTCCTCGGTTTCCTGCTTCTTGGGTTTGAGGAAGATCTGGTTGGTCTCGCCAAATTCGATCAGTTCGCCCAGATACATATAGGCGGTGAAGTCGGACACGCGCGCAGCCTGCTGCATATTGTGGGTCACAATGGCCACCGTGTAGTCGCGCTTGAGTTCGATCACCAGTTCTTCGACCTTGGCGGTGGAGATGGGGTCGAGCGCCGAGGTGGGCTCGTCGAGCAGCAGCACTTCCGGCTTGATCGCCACGCCGCGCGCAATGCACAGACGCTGTTGCTGGCCACCGGACAGGCTCATTCCGCTCTGTTGCAGCTTGTCTTTCACTTCCCCCCAGAGCGCGGTCTTGGTCAGCGCCCACTCCACGCGGTCGTCGAGTTCCGCCTTGGGCAGCTTTTCGTACAACTTGATGCCGAAGGCAATGTTGTCGTAGATCGACATCGGGAAGGGCGTGGGCTTCTGAAACACCATGCCGATCTTGGCGCGCACCAGCGATACGTCTTCCTTGGACGTCAGGATGTTCTGACCGTCCAACAGGATCTCGCCTTCCGCGCGCTGCTCGGGATACAACTCGAACATGCGGTTGAACACGCGCAACAGGGTGGATTTGCCACATCCCGACGGGCCAATGAAGGCCGTCACCTTGTTCTTGGCAATCTCCATGTTGACGTTCTTGATCGCCTTGTATTTGCCGTAATAGAAATCCAGGTTCTTCACGGTCATGCAAGCCGGGGTTTGAAGAGTTTCAGCAGCGGCATTCATGGTGTGGCCTTCAATGTTTTTGACGAATCAGGATACGCGCGGTCACGTTGATGATGAGCACGCCGAAAGTGATGATCAGCACCCCGGCCCAGGCCAGGCTCTGCCAGTTGCTGTACGGGCTCATCGCGTAGTTGTAGATGGTCACCGGAAGATTGGCCATCGGCTGCGACAGGCCGGGATTGAAAAACTGATTGTTCAGCGCAGTAAACAGCAACGGTGCGGTTTCACCGGCAATCCGCGCCACGGCCAGCATGATGCCGGTCAGCACCCCGGCCCGCGCCGAGCGCAGGATGACACTGGAAATTACCTTCCACTTGGGCGTACCCAGCGCATAGGCCGCCTCCCGCAGTGAACCGGGCACCAGCCGCAACATGTCTTCTGTGGTGCGCACCACCACCGGCACCACCAGGAGGGCCAGGGCGATGGACCCCGCCCACCCGGAGAAGGTCTTGGTGTGGGCCACGATCAAGGCGTAAACGAACAGGCCGATGATGATGGACGGCGCCGCGAGCAGGATGTCGTTGATGAAGCGGGTGACCGTCGCCAGCCAGCCATTGTTGCCATATTCGGACAAATACACCCCCGCCATGATGCCCAGCGGCGTGCCCAGAGCAGTCCCCACTGCGGTCATCGCCACGGAGCCGTAGATGGCGTTCAACAGCCCGCCATCGGTCATCGGTGGTGGGGTCATCTCAGTAAAAGTGGCAAGACTCAAACCGCCAACACCAAGTTGCAGGACGGAGAACAGGATCCAGATCAGCCAGACCATGCCGAAGGCCATCGCCGCCAGCGACAGCGTGAGCACCACGGCATTCATGGTCTTGCGCCGACCAAAATAACGCCGCCGGAAATCGGCCTTGGAGGCCTGGGTCAAGGTGGTGGCGCTCATGTGCGGCTCCCTTCGCCCTTGGCCAGTTGCGCCAGCAGCAGCTTGGATAGCGCCAGCACAACGAAGGTGATGAAAAACAGCACCAGGCCGAGATAGAACAGGGCCGACTGATGCAGCGGACCCGCCTCGGCAAATTCATTGGCCAGCACCGAGGTGATGGTGTTGGCCGGCGCAAACAAGGAGGAACTGAACGCGCTGGCATTGCCGACGATGAAAGTCACCGCCATGGTCTCCCCGAGCGCACGCCCCAGCCCGAGCATGATGCCGCCAATCACCCCCGCCTTGGTGTAAGGCAGCACCACATTGCGCACCACTTCCCAGGTGGTGCAGCCGATGCCGTAGGCAGACTCCTTGAGCATGGGCGGCGTGATCTCGAAAACGTCCTTCATCACCGAGGCGATGAAGGGGATGATCATGATGGCCAGGATGATCCCGGCAGAAAACAGGCCGATACCCACTGGGGCCCCCTGGAACAGGAAGCCGATGCCCGGAATATTGCCCAAGGCGTTTTCCAGGGGGGTTTGCACATATTGAGCCAGAAGCGGCGCAAACACCAGCAGGCCCCACATGCCATAGACAATCGACGGAATGGCCGCAAGCAATTCGATGGCGGTCGCCAATGGGCGACGCAGCCAGATGGGGGAAAGTTCAGTAAGGAAGAGGGCGATGCCGAAACTAACGGGCACCGCAACCAGCAAGGCGATGATCGAGGTGATCAGCGTGCCGTAAATCATGGAGAAGCCGCCGTACTGATCGTCGGTCGGATTCCAGGTGGAACTGGTAAAAAAGCCCCATCCTGTGACCTTGATCGCTGGCCACGCACCGATGAACAGCGAAACAATGATGCCAGCCAGGGTAGCCAGGGTGATGATGGCCGCCATGCGCGCCATCCCGGAAAACAGCAGATCGCCCATCGGGTTGTGCTTCCGCTTCTGACCCGCGCCGGGGTCCCCGAAGGCCGCTTTGGACGTTGTGTTCATGGAAGTTGTGGAATAGCTCGCAGCCATGACTGTAAATCCTTCAATCAAACCGGCCCGCGCGGAACACTCCGCGCGGGCCTCGGACATCCAGCAATGATCGGCGCAAAAGCCCGCCAATCATTGCGAGGGATTTACCGCACGATGCCAAATTACTTCCAGACAGCCTGACCAGAAGCGGACTTCACTTGGGTCCATTCCTTGGCAACCGCTTCCTTCACGCTGGCAGGCATGGGGATGTAGTCCAGGCTTTCGGCCGCAGCGTCTCCGCTCTTGTAAGCCCACTGGAAGAACTTGAACACGTCGGAGGTCTTCTCAGGCTTGTCCGCGGTCTTGTGGACCAGGATGTAGGTGGCGTTGGTGATCGGCCAGGAGGCGTCACCCGGCTGGTCGGTCAGCACCTGGTAGAAGGTCTTGGCCCAGTCTGCACCTGCAGCCGCGGACTTGAAGGCCGGCACGCTGGCCTGCACGAACTTGCCGGCACTGTTCTGGAGTTCGACGGTGGACAGCTTGGGGTTCTGCTTGGCGTAGGCATATTCCACGTAGCCGATGGAGTTCGGCAGCTGCATCACGAAGCCCGCAACGCCGGGGTTGCCCTTGCCGCCGGTGCCCACCGGCCAGTTGACGGTGGTCCCGAACTTGTACTTGTCGGCCCACTCTTTGTTCACCTTGGACAGGTAGTTGGAGAAGATGAAGGTGGTGCCCGAAGCGTCGGCACGACGGATCACGGCGATCTGCGCGTCAGGCAGCTTGACACCAGGGTTCAGCTTGGCGATGGCGGCGTCGTTCCACTTGGTGATCTTGCCCATGTAGATGTCGGCCAGCATGGAGCCGGTGAGCTTCATCTCGTTGGGCTTGATGCCGGCGATGTGCACCACGGGCACCACGCCGCCCATCACGGTGGGAAACTGGATCAGACCGTCCTTGGCAAGCACCTCATCGGTCAGCGGCATGTCCGAGGCACCGAAGTCAACGGTCTTGGCATTGATCTGCTTGATGCCGGCGCCGGAACCCACGCCTTGATAGTTCACCTTGCCCATGCCGGCCTTGTTGAACTCGTAAGCCCATTTTTCATACACAGGCTGCGGGAAGGTCGCGCCAGCGCCGGAGATTTCCAGAGCGTGGGCGCTGTATGTGGCGGCCACAAGGGCCGAAGCCAACAGGCTTTTGACGATGATTTTCATTGAATGAGCTCCCTGAGGTGAATCGAAAACAGACCGAAACAACGCGCCGTGTCGGCGGCTTTCGACACTTTAGGGGGCGAATGTGACAGTTTCATGTCATTCACGGAATCGACCGCGCATTGTCACAATGCCCCCTTTCAGGACATGCGCTTGGGCGTCAGAAATGCCCGCGCCACAAGATTGATCGCCATCACTATCACCACGACCAGAAACGCCGCGGCATAAGCCAGCGCATGCGCCGAGGCGAAGGGCTGGTTGATGAAGCTCCAGATCACATAGGTCAGGTAGCCGATGGGCTCCTGCGTGAGCTTGCCACTCCAGAGGTAATTCGACCATCCGGCGGTATAAATCAGCGGCGCAGTTTCACCGACCGAAATCGCCAGGGCGAACAGCACTCCGGTCATCACGCCAGAGCGTGCCGACGGCAGCAGCACCCGCAAAACCACCTGATGTTCTTTGCACCCCAGCGCATAGGCTGCCTCCCGGAGGCTGGTGGGATTCTGGCGCATGGCCAGCTCAGTGAATCGCGCGATATAGGGCATGACCATGATGGCCAGCGTGATGGCGCCAGCCAGCGCCGAAAACTGCCACCCCATGTCCACGACCAGCGTGACATAAGCAAAGTAGCCCAGCACGATCGACGGCACGCCGGTCAGTACATCCGCAAGAAAGCGCACCACACGCCCCCAGCGCCCATGCCCATATTCTGCGAGATAGATCCCCGTGAGCACGCCGATGGGCGCAGCAAACAGCAACGCGCCGCCGCTGAGCACCAACGTGCCTTCGATGGCATTGAGCAGCCCTCCACTGATGCCATTGGTCACCTGGGTGAACAGGCCGATGGACACTGCCGAGCCTCCCTTGACCAGGGTCATCCAGAGCAGATCGGCCAGTGGCAGGACAACCGCAGCAAAAGCGATCACGCAGAGCGCGGCAAACACGGCACTGAACGCACGCCGCGTGCGCTGCAGGCGTCTGGCGCGATCAGACGCGATGGATGTGGATGCGGCTGGTGAGGAGGCGAGCGATGACATTGACGATGACGGCGATGATGAGCAGCACCAGAGCAATTTCGGCCAGCGAGCGCACGGCCATACCGCTGGGATCTTGCAAAGCACTGTCGAGTTGAGAAGCAATGAACGCCGCCATGCTGGTGATGGGGCTGTAGATCGTGTCGGGCAGATAGTTCAAGGCGCCGCCGCTGACCATCAGCACGGCCATGGTCTCGCCCAACGCCCGTCCCAGGGCCAGAATCACCGCACCGATCAGTGGCACGCGCACCGCGGGCAGCAGAATCTTGAGCAGCACTTCGGCACGCGTCGCGCCCAGGCCGTAGCTCGCCTCGCGCAACTCGCTGGGCACACGCTTGAGCGCCTCAGCCACCGTGCTGGTGATGACCGGCAGCACCATGAGCGCCAGCACCAGACCCGCAGTCAACAGGCCATAGCCGCTGGTTGCCACGCCTGAAAAAAACGGGATGACGCCCAGCACATGCTGCAGAAACGGGGCGATGTGCGTGAGCACCAACGGCGCCAGAACTTCCAGGCCCCACAAGCCATAAACCACGCTGGGCACCATGGCCAGCAGTTCCACGACCTGGGTGAATGCGCCCCGCAGCTGGTGCGGCGCATAGTCGTTCAGAAAAAAGGCGACGCCAACACCCACCGGCACCGCAAGGAGGAGTGCAATGGCCGAACTCGCTAGGGTGCCGACGATGAACACCCAGATGCCGTAGGTCGCGCCGATGGGCACCTCAAATCCGTTGCGCTTCACCGGATTGGAATACAGATTGCCCAGGCTCCAGGTCTCGGTGGTCAGGAAGTGAACGCTATTGAACTCGATCGCCGGCCACGAGTAGACGGTGAGAAACACCACCACCGCCAGCAGGGCGAGGGGAATCAGGGTGGAGACAGCCAGCAATCCGGGACGGAACACACGCATAGCAAGACGATTCGGTGCAACACGAAAAACAAGCATCCGGGCCACCCGATCGGGCAGCCCGGACGCATCAGAGGTCAGAGCATTTACTGGATCTTTGCGATCTGTGTCTTGCTCAGCTCCTGAATGCGCGTCGGCAAGGCAATGAAGCGGACCTGATCGAGATACTTGGTCGCATTGCCGCCCTTGCTCTCCACTGCCCAGTCCAGGAACGCCTTGATCGTCTTGGCGGACTCGGGATTGGCTTGCTTGGAATTGACGACGGCGTATTCGTAATTGATGATGGGATAGGAGTCGGCGCCTTCGGCAAAAATCAGGCTGATCCGCTCATCCGCTGGCGTCTTGGCGATCAGCCCAGAAGCAGCTGCGCCCACTGTCTTGGCCGTAGGCAGCAGGAAATGCCCTGCCTTGTTCTTGATCATCGCGGTGCCCAGACCGGCCTTGGCGATTTCCTTGTGGAAACTCACACCGATATAGGCCACCGAGTACGGGGTGCTCTGGCAAGCCTGCACCATGCCGGGGTTGCCGTTGGCGCCTACACCGCCCTGCACCGGAGGCCAGGAAATGGAGGTGCCATAGCCAACGCTGTTATTCCACTTGGATGTGGAAAATGACAGGTACTGACTGAAGAGGAACGTATCGCCGCTCCCATCCGTGCGGTGAATCGGCACGATGGCATGGTTGGGCAACTTGACGCCGGGGTTCATCGCTTTGATGGCGGCGTCATCCCAGTTTTTGATGCTGCCGTCGTAAATGCCAGCCAGCACCGGACCGTCGAGCTTGAGGTGTTTGTTGTTCAGTCCGGGAACGTTGTAATTGATGGTCTGGGCCGAGATCGCCAGCGGAATGTTGAGCATGCCGGGGTGCTGCTTGAGCTGGGCATCGGCCATATACGCGTCAGAAGCGCCGATCTGCGCCACACCGGAAATCGCCTCGGCAAGGCCAGTGCCGCTGCCGGTGCTCTGCGTGGTAATTTTCACATCAGGATGCGCCTTGGTGTAGTCGGGCACCCAAAGGTTGAACAACGGGTACAGCAGGGAGGAGCCAGTCTCAAGCATGGAGACCTGCCCAGCTTGCGCAGGCAGCGCGAATAGGCCGGTGGCAAGGGACAGGCCAGCAACAGCCAGAGTGGCTTTGAGCTGGGTACGACGCGTCAGATTCAGGGGCATTGTTCTCTCCGAAGTTGCAATTCCCGCGCAGAATCGCGCGGCTTGGGAGACATTCCAGACTCCAAATATGACAACTCCGTGAAACGATGCGCCCTGTTACTCCACTGACATCCCGTCTTTATCAGATCAACGACTTAGCCGCTTGACTCGCCTCGCATTTCGGCTCAATCCAACAGCGCCGCCTTCAGCGCGGAGGCCACTTTCTCGCCCTCCGCCTGCTCCCGATGCTCGACCATGATGCGCAGCACCGGCTCGGTTCCCGAAGGACGGATGAGCACACGCCCGCTGCCGTTGATCTGTCCGTCGGCCACAGCACGCGCCCGCGCGAAGCCCGCGTGGTCTTTCCAGTCGAGGCCTGGAGGCAGCTTGACGTTGAGCAGTGTTTGCGAATAAAGCGCCACGTCCTGCAATTGCTCGCTCAGACTGTGCCCGGAGCGCACCACGAGTTCAAGCATCTGCAACGCGGCGACGATGCCGTCGCCCGTAGTGTGACGGTCAAGCAGCAAGATGTGTCCGGAGCCCTCCCCGCCCAGCTGCCAGCCACGGGCCAGCAGTTCCTCAAGGACATAGCGGTCGCCCACCGCGGCGCGCACGAATTCCATACCCTGCGCCTGCAATGCCTTCTCCACCGCGAGATTGGTCATCAGCGTGCCGACCACGCCGGGCGGCTTGCGATCTACGGCCAGCAGATAGAGCAGTTCGTCGCCGTTGAACAGGCGGCCATGACGGTCGACGAGTTGCAGACGGTCCGCATCGCCGTCAAGCGCGATGCCGTAGTCCGCATGATGGGCGCGCACCGCGCGGATCAGTGCGTCCGGCGCGGTTGCGCCGACGTCTTTGTTGATATTGAAGCCGTCTGGCTGCGCGCCGATGGCAATGACTTCGGCGCCAAGCTCGTGAAACACCGACGGCGCGATGTGATACGCAGCGCCATGTGCACAGTCAACCACCAGACGCAGGCCCTTGAGCGTGAGCTGGTTGGGAAAGGTGCTTTTGCAAAACTCGATGTAGCGCCCCGCGGCGTCGTCCAGACGCCGGGCCTTGCCCAGTTGTTCCGAGGGAACACAGCCGTCTGCCTCGGGCAGTGTGGCTTCGACTTCAAGCTCCCAGACGTCCGGGAGCTTGCTGCCCCCGGACGAGAAGAACTTGATACCGTTGTCGGCAAACGGGTTGTGCGAGGCGCTGATCACGACGCCAAGATCCAGCCGTAGCGCGCGCGTGAGATAGGCCACTCCCGGCGTTGGCAACGGCCCGACCAGCACCACATCGCAACCTGCGGCAATGAACCCACATTCCAGGGCGGATTCAAGCATGTAACCGGAAATCCGCGTGTCCTTGCCGATTAGCACCGTGGGCCGCTGCACACCCTGCGCGCGCAGCACCTTGCCAGCGGCATGACCGAGTCGCATGCCGAATTCCGGCACGATCGGACTTTTCCCCACATGACCACGCACTCCATCGGTCCCAAAATACATTCTGCTCATCGCTTCTCCACGGATTGAACTGGCGCGCTGCCTGCAGGAAGGTCTCAGGCGCGCATGGCACTCCACACTTTAATCGCGTCGACCGTGGGGCCGACATCGTGAACGCGCACGATCTGCACACCCGCGGCAATGCAGGCCAGTGCCGCCGCAAGACTGCCGGGAAGCCGATCGTCCACCTGACGCTTCAGCAAACTGCCGATCATCGATTTGCGCGAGACGCCGATCAACACCGGATAGCCTTCCGCGACCAGACCTGCAAGCCCGTGCGCAAGGGCAAGATTGTGTTCGGGCTTCTTGCCAAAACCAAACCCCGGATCGAGGGCGATGCGCGACGGATCCACGCCAAGCGCCTGAAGTGCTGCAGCGCGCTCCAGCAGGAAGCCACGCACCTCGCGGTTGACGTCGTCATAGTGCGGTGCCAGCTGCATCGATCCCGGGTCGCCCTGCATATGCATCAGGCAGACCCCTGCGGAAGATGCGGCGACTGTCTCCAATGCACCTGTCAGGCGCAAGGCATGAATGTCGTTGATGATGTCCACGCCCAGGTCCAGAGCACGGCGCATGGTGTCTGGTTGATAGGTATCGACCGAGACCGGCACGTTCCAGCGCACGACTTCGCGCAGAACGGGCTCGATGCGCGCCCACTCCTGCGCATGCGACAAGCGGGGGGATCCGGGACGTGACGATTCGCCGCCGATATCCAGAATGTCGGCGCCCTCGTCAAGCAAAGTCTGCGCATGCGCAATGGCCAGACTTGCCTCGGCATGTTGTCCGCCATCGGAAAACGAATCCGGCGTGACGTTGACGATGCCCATTACCAAGGGCCGCTGCAATTGCAGGGTGAAGCGCCCTGCCCGCCAATGACCTGTCATCGGTTTGGATCCAAAAAAACGGCCCGGTATGGACCGGGCCGTTGTGGCGCTGAAAGGGCTCAGGCGACAGTGGCCGAGGGGGCATCCGTCGTGACCCCTGTCGCAGGGGCAGACGGCGTTTTCGGTGATGAGGTGGGACCGCTGCTAGGCGGCAACTTGGGCGGACGGGGCTCGCGACCCGCCATGATGTCTCCCAACTGATCGGAGTCGATGGTCTCCCATTCGAGCAGGGCTGCTGCCATGGCGTGCATCTTGTCCTTGTTTTCCTCGATCAGGTGGCGCGCCAGGGCATATTGCTCGTCAATGATGCGACGGATCTCCGAGTCGACCTTCTGCATGGTCTGCTCCGACACATGCGTGGTCTTGGTAATCGAACGGCCGAGAAACACTTCGCCTTCGTTTTCGGCATACACCATAGGACCGAGCGATTCCGTCATGCCATAGCGCGTCACCATGTCGCGGGCGAGCTGGGTCGCGCGCTCGAAGTCATTGGATGCACCGGTGGTCATCTGATTCATGAACACTTCTTCGGCAATACGCCCACCGAACAATACCGAGATCATGTTGAGCATGCGATCACGATCCATGCTGTAACGATCTGTCTCCGGCAGCTGCATGGTCAAGCCAAGTGCGCGACCACGGGGGATGATGGTGACCTTGTGTACCGGATCGGTCTTGGGCAGCATCATGGCCACCAGCGCATGACCCGACTCGTGATAGGCGGTGTTGCGACGCTCCTCCTCCGGCATGACCATGCCCTTGCGCTCCGCTCCCATCATGATTTTGTCCTTGGCGCGCTCAAAGTCCTCCATTTCGACCAGGCGACCGTTGCGCCGCGCGGCAAACAAGGCCGCCTCGTTCACTAGATTGGCGAGGTCGGCGCCCGAAAAGCCGGGGGTGCCGCGCGCCAGAATGTCCGCACGGATGTCGGTGCCGACAGGAATCTTGCGCATGTGCACCTGCAAAATCTGCTCGCGGCCACGAATGTCGGGCAGAGTGACAAAGACTTGGCGGTCGAACCGGCCCGGGCGCAGCAAGGCCGGGTCAAGGATATCGGGCCGGTTGGTCGCGGCAATCACGATCACACCAAGATTGGTGTCGAAACCGTCCATCTCCACCAACATCTGATTGAGGGTCTGCTCGCGTTCGTCGTTGCCACCGCCAAGGCCAGCGCCGCGATGACGGCCGACTGCATCAATCTCATCGACGAAGATGATGCAAGGCGCGTGCTTCTTGGCGTTCTCGAACATATCGCGCACGCGGGCTGCGCCCACGCCGACGAACATTTCCACAAAGTCGGAGCCGGAAATGGTAAAAAACGGAACCTTGGCTTCCCCGGCAACGCTCTTGGCGAGCAGCGTCTTGCCCGTACCAGGCGGGCCGACAAGGAGCACCCCACGTGGAATGCGCCCTCCCAATTTCTGGAACTTTTGCGGGTCCTTCAGGAAGTCGACCAGTTCCCTGACATCTTCCTTGGCCTCGTCGCAACCCGCCACATCGGCGAAGGTCACGTTGTTGCTTGATTCATCGAGCAGGCGCGCCTTGGATTTACCGAAACTGAACGCGCCGCCGCGTCCGCCGCCCTGCATCTGGCGCATGAAGTACACCCAGACACCGATCAGCAACAGCATCGGGAACCACGAAATGAAAATCTGCGTCAGGAACGATTGCTCTTGACGCGGTGCGCCGACGACGTCAACGCCGTCTTTCACCAGATCACCCACCATCCACAGATCGCCCGGAGAAGTGAGGTTGAAATTGCGACCCTCGCTCGTCGTGACATCCAGAACGCCGCTCTGGTGGACAACAACCTTCTTGATCCGTCCATTTTTCGCATCCTGCATGAACTGGGTGTAGCTCACGACATCTGCAGACTGCTGGGGACGATCGAACTGTTTGAACACTGTGAACAGCACGAGGCCGATCACAAGCCAGATCGCAATTTTCGAAAACCATTGATTATTCAAAACCAACCTCCAGAAGCAGGGCAAGCGCAGATGCAAGAGATGCAGCGCATTTTAGGCTTTTCAAGAGCACGGACGCGGCGAATGCAGAATACCGACCCGACAAAATGGGCTATTGAATTAAGTAATCCGATTGAATTTGACAAAAAACAAGCCCGGTAACCGCTACGCCAGCCACATCCGATGCCCATTCATCCCGGTCACTGTGCGGCCTTCTTCAGGTTTCGCGCGAGAATGAAGGTTTCAGCGGATTTGTCACGCGAGGCCTGGGGTTTGACTGCCTTGACCTGCTGGAAAACCTGTTTGAATTCCTTGACGATCTGGCTGTAGTAGCTGCCGTGAAACGTCTTGATCACCATGGCGCCTTGCGGCTGCAGCCAGCGCTTGGCGAAATCCAGCGCCAGTTCACTCAGGTGCTCGATCCGCGCCGCATCGGCAGATGGAATGCCGGTGAGGTTCGGCGCCATGTCCGATAACACCACATCCACCTTACGCCCATCAAGCTCCGCTTCGAGCGCGTTCACCACGGCATCCTCCCGGAAGTCGCCCAGCAGAAAGTGCACGTCAGGCACGGGGTCCATCGGAAGCAGGTCGAGTGCAAAAATAGTGCCTTGCACGACGCCATTGCGCATCAAGCGGTTACGGACATATTGCGCCCAGGAGCCGGGCGTACTCCCCAGATCAACAATGATCTGGCCAGGCCGCAACAAACCTTCGGCCTCGTCGATCTCCTTGAGTTTGTATGCCGCACGGGCGCGGTAACCCTCGCGCTGCGCCATCTTCACATAGGGATCATTGAGGTGATCCTGCAGCCAGGCTTTGCTGAATTTGTTTTTCTTTGCGCTCGACATGGGTTCTTCAAGGACAATAGAAGATTGAAGACTTCAAAAAGGCGTGCCGCACACAGATCGGTGGCTGCCCGCAAGCAACATGACCACATTGGAACTCACACCGCAATTCCGCAGCGGCCTGCGCGCGCAGGCGCACCCGCTCAAGCCCGTCGTGCTGATTGGCGAGCAAGGCCTGAACCCGGCGAACATGGCAGAAATTGACGTGGCGCTCAAATCGCACGAACTGATCAAGGTCCGTGTGTTTGGCGACGATTCTGCAGCACGCGCCGCTATCCTGCAGGCCATTTGCGACACCCTTGGCGCGGCACCGGTACAGGCCATCGGCAAATTGCTGGTGATCTACCGCCCACGCCCGAAAACGCCAAAAGAGGAACGGGATGAAGCGGAGGCAGACACCAAGCGTGGCAGATCCCCGCGCACCGTCAAACTGGTCGTCCCCTCCAGCAGCCCGACGCACCGGGCCAAGGTCAAGCGCATCACACTGCTCGGCAATCAGCGCCTTACGGCCACCGGGAAAATCAAACGCGCCAAACCACGCCTGAGCAGCGCGAAAAAGTCCTCGCGCGGCTGATTCACAGGCGGCAGGAGCCGCCCGCATTCAGCTCGGGCTGCGTGCAGGCAGGCGCCAGACGTAAGCCCCCACGCACAACGCTTGCAGGGCAAATACCAGGCTGGCGAGGCCGTGCCACATGCCCGCCTGCGGTGAGTGGCTGTATGCCGCTTGCAACAGACGCGGCACCACTCCAAACTCGCCCAGCACCGCAAAAAAGATCCCGCCCAGAGGCAGCAGAATATCGGCGGACATCGTCGCCTTGCTGCTGGTGCGCTCAAGCACGGCGATGAGGACGCCGAACACGATGGTAGCAATCGCCATGACGTAGAACATGCGGCTGGCCACCGCGGCCGCAATCATTTTCTCCGGCACGGTGGCGAAGGCCGTGGGTGCGCCGATCAGGCCGACCGCGGCCATGCCGCCCAGCCAGAGCGCGGCAAGAAACCAGCGCGCGCGCTGACTGCTCATCGGTAGTGCACTGCGAGAATTTCGTAGTGACGCACACCGCCGGGCGCGGCAACCTGCGCGGTCTCGCCAGACTCCTTGCCGATCAGCGCGCGGGCGATGGGCGAGTTGATGGAAATGCGGCCCTGCTTCAGGTCTGCCTCGTCGTCACCGACGATCTGGTAGGTGATTTCGTCACCGCTCGATTCCTCGCTCAACTCCACCGTGGCACCGAACACCACGCGCCCATCCGCCTGCAGGTCGCTCGGATCGATGATCTGCGCCGTGCCGAGCTTGCCCTCGATGTCGGCAATGCGGCCTTCGATGAAGCCCTGCTTGTCACGGGCGGCGTCATATTCGGCGTTCTCGGACAGGTCGCCCTGCGCGCGCGCCTCGGCGATCGCCTGGATCACTGCCGGGCGCTCAATGGTCTTGAGTCGATGCAGTTCTTGCTTGAGTTGTTCCGCGCCTTTGCGCGTCATGGGGGTCGCCATAGTTGGGCCTCCGTAAAGCCGGGAAAAAAACAAGCACCGCAGCCACTTGCGCTGCGGTGCTCGGATGAAGGGGAATTTTACGCTGTCGGAAAGGATTGCAAAGAGTAGACCGCGATTTTCTGCAGTTCTTTCATTCCTTCGACAGCGGCGAGGGCGCCGGAAATGGTGGTGAAGGTCGTCACGCGCGCCGCCAGTGCAGACGTACGGATAGCCCGCGAGTCGGTGATGGCATTGCGCCGCTCTTCCACCGTATTGATGACCAGCACGATCTCGTTGTTCTTGAGCATGTCCACCACGTTGGGCCGCCCTTCGGTGACCTTGTTGATCACCTGCACCTCGACACCGGCGGCGGCAATGGCTGCCGCCGTGCCGCGGGTGGCGACCACGCCAAACCCCATCGCCACCAGCTGGCGCGCCACCTCGACCGCATCGGGCTTGTCGCTCTGCTTGACCGAGAGAAACACCTTGCCGCCCGCCTTCGGATCGGGCAGACGGGTGCCGGCGGCGAGTTGCGACTTGACGAAGGCTTCGCCAAACGTGCGTCCCACGCCCATAACTTCGCCGGTGGATTTCATTTCCGGGCCGAGGATCGGATCGACACCGGGGAACTTGTTGAAGGGAAACACCGCCTCTTTCACACAGTAATACGGCGGCGTCACTTCCTTCTCGATCCCCTGTTGCGCCAGGGTTTGCCCGGCCATGCAGCGCGCGGCGATCTTGGCGAGTTGCAGCCCTGTGGCCTTGGACACGTAGGGCACGGTGCGCGAGGCACGCGGGTTCACCTCCAGCAGGAAGATGCGGTCTTCGCCATCTTGCTGCTGAATGGCGAACTGTACGTTCATCAGGCCGACGACCTTGAGTCCATGCGCCAGCTTGACCGTCTGCTCCTTGATGCGCGCCACCGTTGCCACCGACAACGAATAAGGGGGCAGCGAACAGGCCGAGTCGCCGCTGTGCACGCCGGCCTGTTCGATATGCTCCATCACGCCACCGATGAACACCTGAGTGCCATCGCAGATGGCGTCCACATCGCATTCGATGGCGTCGTTGAGAAAGCGATCGAGCAGCACCGGCGAGTCGTGACTCACCTTCACTGCCTCGCGCATATAGCGTTCCAGGTCGCGCTGCTCGTGCACGATTTCCATCGCCCGACCGCCCAGCACATAGCTGGGGCGCACCACCAGCGGGTAGCCGATTTCCTCGGCCTTCGCCAGTGCCTCGTCCTCCGAGCGCGCGGTACGGTTGGGCGGCTGCAGCAGGCCGAGTTGCTCCACGAGCTGCTGGAAGCGCTCGCGATCTTCGGCCATGTCGATCATGTCCGGGCTGGTGCCGATGATGGGCACGCCGTTGGCTTCGAGATCGAGGGCGAGCTTGAGCGGAGTCTGTCCGCCATACTGCACGATCACCCCGACTGGTTGCTCCTTGTCGACGATTTCCAACACGTCTTCGAGCGTCAGCGGCTCAAAATAAAGGCGGTCTGACGTGTCGTAATCGGTGGAGACGGTTTCGGGGTTGCAGTTGACCATGATGGTCTCGTACCCGTCGGCACGCAGCGCCAGCGCGGCATGCACGCAGCAATAGTCGAACTCGATGCCCTGGCCGATGCGGTTGGGACCACCGCCGAGCACCATGATCTTCTTGCGCGTCGTGGGCGCGGCCTCGCATTCCTCGTCGTAAGTCGAATAGAGATAGGCCGTTTCGGTGCTGAATTCTGCAGCGCAGGTATCCACGCGCTTGAACACCGGACGCACCTGCAGCGAGCGGCGGCGGTTGCGCACCGCAGTCTCGGTGGTGTGCAGCAACTTGGCCAGACGGCGGTCGGAAAAGCCCTTCTGCTTCAGCAGGTAGAGCGCATCGCGGTCAAGTTTGTCGAGGGATCGGTTGCGCTCCAGGTCCAGCTCGGTTTGCACAATGTCCTGGATCTGCGCCAAAAACCACGGGTCGATGCGGGTGAGCTGATGGACTTCGTCCAGGCTCATGCCCTGTGCGAACGCGTCGCCGACAAACCAGATGCGCTCGGGGCCCGGTTCGCCCAGTTCCTTTTCGAGCACTTCGCGGTCTTGCGTCTTTTCGTTCATGCCGTCGACGCCGACCTCCAGACCGCGCAGCGCCTTCTGAAAACTCTCCTGGAAGGTGCGGCCCATGGCCATGACCTCGCCGACCGATTTCATCTGCGTGGTCAGCCGCGAGTCGGCCTGCGGAAATTTCTCGAAGGCAAAGCGCGGCACCTTGGTGACGACGTAATCGATGGTCGGTTCGAACGACGCCGGAGTCACGCCGCCGGTGATGTCGTTGCGCAATTCATCGAGCGTGTAGCCCACGGCCAGTTTGGCCGCAATCTTGGCGATGGGAAACCCCGTGGCCTTGGACGCCAGAGCCGAGGAGCGGCTCACCCGCGGATTCATTTCGATCACGATCAGCCGTCCGTCCGCGGGGTTGACCGCAAACTGCACGTTCGAGCCGCCGGTATCCACACCGATCTCGCGCAGCACTGCAATGCTGGCGTTGCGCATGATCTGGTATTCCTTGTCGGTCAGCGTCTGCGCCGGAGCAACGGTGATCGAGTCACCGGTATGCACACCCATGGGATCAAGGTTCTCGATGGAGCAGACGATGATGCAGTTGTCGGCGCTGTCGCGCACCACTTCCATTTCGAACTCCTTCCAGCCGATCAGCGATTCCTCGATGAGCAGTTCGCTGGTGGGTGACGCTTCGATGCCGCGCTTGCAGATGGTCTCGAATTCTTCCGGGTTGTAGGCGATGCCGCCGCCCGTGCCGCCCAGGGTGAAGCTGGGGCGGATGATGACCGGGAAGCCAATGGTCTTCTGCACCGCCCAGGCTTCATCGAGGGTATGCGCGATGCCGGAACGCGCCGAGCCCAGACCGATGCGGGTCATGGCCTGCTTGAACTTCTGGCGGTCTTCGGCCATGTCGATGGCCGCTGGCTTGGCGCCTATGAGTTCCACGCCGTACTTGTTGAGCACCCCGTTCTGATGCAGATCGAGCGCGCAGTTCAGTGCGGTCTGCCCGCCCATGGTCGGCAGGATGGCGTCGGGCCGTTCCTTCTCGATGATGGCCTCGACCACCTGCCAGGTGATGGGCTCGATATAGGTGACGTCCGCCGTTTCCGGGTCGGTCATGATGGTGGCCGGATTGCTGTTGACCAGGATGACCTTGTAGCCCTCTTCGCGCAACGCCTTGCAGGCCTGCGCGCCGGAGTAATCGAACTCGCAGGCCTGGCCGATGACGATGGGGCCGGCCCCGATGATCAGAATGCTGTTTATATCGCTGCGCTTGGGCATGGGCGAGTCTCTTTATGCAGAAGTATCGAGTGAAAGATCAATGTATCCGTGTGGCGGCCAGCGCCAGCTTGACGCCAAAGCCGAAAAATCCGGTCCCGGTCACGCCCATGGTCATCGCCGACAGGTGACGTCGACGGCGGAATGCGTCGGCTACCCGTACCCCACCGAAAATCAGCACCGACAGGTACAGCATGCTGAAGGACTGAACAACGGCCCCGAGCACGGCGAACGACAGCACCGGGTGCGGGTAGTGCGGATTGACGAACTGGATGAAAAACGAGACGAAAAACAGAATGGCCTTGGGATTGAGCAGGCTGATGAACAACGCCTTGCGGAACGGGCTTTCAAGCCGCCTGCCTGCTTGTGGCGTCTGAATGTCCGAGTAGGCGTGAGGCTGCGGCACGTGCGCGTGCAAGCCAGTATCGGGGGTGTGCCAGCGCTTCCACGCGGCACGCAGCATATTGATGCCCAGCCAGCCAAGATAGAGGGCGCCTGCAGCCTGCACCAGGTGATAGATCGTCAGATTGGTTTCGAGCAGCGAGGCCGCACCGGCTGCCGCCAGCACCATCAGCACCGTGTCGCCCAGAAACACGCCCAGCGCGCCGCAATAACCCGCACGCACGCCACGCTGCGCGGCCACGCTGAGCACATAGAGTGAGTTCGGACCCGGCAACAGGACGATGAAAATCACCCCGAGCACGTAAGTCCAAAGATTGACGACGCCGAACATCCGGTCCGTCCCGTCTCAGGCGCGATCCATCAGGCCGACAAAGCGGTCGAACAGATAGCCAATGTCGTGTGGCCCGGGGCTGGCTTCCGGGTGCCCCTGGAAGCAGAACGCCGGCTTTTCTTTCCACGCCAGCCCCTGCAGGGTGCCGTCGAACAGCGAGACATGCGTGGTGCGCACGGTATCGGGCAGGCTGTCCGCGTCCACCGCGAAGCCGTGGTTCTGGCTGGTGATGGACACGCGGCCGGTGTCGAGGTCTTTGACCGGGTGGTTGGCGCCGTGGTGGCCGAACTTCATCTTGAAGCTCTTGCCGCCAGCCGCCAGTCCCATGATCTGATGCCCCAGACAGATGCCGAAGGTCGGCATCCCGGCAGCGATGATGCTCTGTGTGGCGGATATGGCGTAATCGCAGGGCTCGGGGTCGCCAGGGCCGTTGGAGAGAAAAACGCCGTTCGGATGCATTGCCAGCACCTCGGCGGCCGGGGTTTGCGCCGGCACCACGGTGACGCGGCAGCCGCGTGCGGCCAACAGTCGCAGGATGTTGTATTTCACGCCGAAGTCATACGCCACCACGTGGCGGCTCGGCGCGGTCATCTCGCCGTAGCCCTGCTCCAGCGACCAGTCGGTCTGGCTCCATTCGTAGGACGTACCGGTGGACACCACACGGGCAAGGTCCATCCCCGCCAGGCCGGCAAAGCCGCGCGCAGCATCGAGCGCCGTCTGGATCACGGCATCTGTGATGTCCTGCCCGGCAGCCAGTCCGATGACACTGCCGTTTTGCGCGCCCCTGGTGCGCAGGTGGCGCGTCAGCCTGCGGGTATCGAGCCCGGCAATGGCGACGGTGCCTTGTGCGCGCAGATACGCGTCAAGCGATTGCTGGCTGCGGAAGTTGGAAATCAACGCCGGGAGGTCCTTGATGATGAGCCCAGCGGCATGCACCTTGGCCGCCTCGACATCCTGGGCGTTGACGCCGACGTTGCCGATATGCGGGCAAGTGAGGGTGACGATCTGGCGGCAATAGCTCGGATCAGTCAGGATTTCCTGGTAGCCGGTGATGGCGGTGTTGAACACCACTTCGCCGACGGTCTGCCCGGTTGCGCCGATCGAAAGTCCGCGAAAAATCGAGCCGTCGGCGAGAACCAGAACGGCTTTGGGCAACATGGGCAACATGAAAATTCTCCGGTGAGCGCCCGGATATTGGGATGGCTCGCCAGTCGATCTGGCGTGTCTGGGGCGCTGGCCACGGCAATGGCTTCACAGCCGGTTTGCCCGTCCTTCGCGCCCCCTTGGTGTTCGCCGCAGGACGGCGACGCTTCAGGCGCACAAAATTTGTCAGATTATATTCATGCGGCTTGCCCGAAGTTTTTGGCGGGTATGCCGTGCCGTGATGAACGCCCTTTCCCTCCGACCCCGTCCGCTGCCCTTGTTCGCGATTGCCGTTGTCGTGTTGCTCGCGCACGCACTGCTGCTGGCATGGCTGGTGTTCACACCCACCACACCGCCAAACAGGCCCGAACAGCGTCTGGAATGGGTGACGTTGCAAGCCGCACCGCCCAAGCCGCCTGCCCCGACACCGCACCCCGCGCCGCCCACGCCCCCCCGACCGATTCTCGCCAAGCCTACCCCGCCAAAACCCGCACCGCGTCCGCATCATGTGCCGCCGCGCCGCGCCGCTCAGCGCGTCCAGCAGAGCCAGCCGATTGCCAAGCCGCAAGCACCGGCAGAAGCAGCGCCTGTCTCGCCCAGCCCGCCAGCAGTGGCACCCCACCTGCCCGCCATTGCCACTTCCGCGCCGGCAGCCCCCACCCCACCAGTCCCGCCC
>JBAUTC010000063.1:0-1778 GCA_049582025.1 Thiomonas sp. | reverse complement strand
GCCCGAGCCGCGAGCTGGCAGAAAAATTTCTTACCGCATGGGGCATCACCCACCAGCTGTACGACCCGCTCTGCAGCCCGGACGAACTGGCGGCGCTGATGTCGCCGCAAACCCGCCTGCTGTGGCTGGAAGCGCCCGGCTCCGTGACCATGGAAATGCCCGATCTGCGCGGCCTGATCGCTGCGGCCAGGCAGCACGGCGTGTGTACTGCGATTGACGCCACCTGGGCGGCAGGGATTGCCTTGCAACCCTTCGACCTCGGCGTGGACGTGGTGATGCAGGCTCTCACCAAATACCAGAGTGGCGGCGCCGATGTGTTGATGGGCAGTGTGAGCACACGCGATGACGCGTTGCACGAACGCTTGCTGCTCGCCCATATGCGCCTGGGGCTGGGGGTGTGCGGGGACGATGCCGCGCGTGTGCTGCGGGGTCTTCACACCCTCACCCTGCGCTACGCCGCGCACGACGCGGCGGCCCGGCACATCGCCACCTGGCTGCAGACGCAGCCGCAAGTGGCGCAAGTGCTGCACCCCGCGCTGCCGGGCAGTCCGGGGCATGCCATCTGGAAGCGCGATTGCACTGCAGCCGGAGGACTTTTCAGCGTGGTGTTCGACGCACGCTACGCCCCGGCGCAGATCGATGCATTCGTCGATGCGCTGCAGTTGTTCAAGATCGGCTATTCCTGGGGCGGGCCGGTCAGCCTGGCCGTGCCCTACGACGTGCACTCCATGCGCCCTACGGGCCGCTGGCCGTACCAGGGCGGTCTGGTGCGGCTGGCCATCGGTCTGGAGCATGCGGATGACCTGATTGCCGATCTGGCGCAGGCCATGCAGCGTGCACTCGTTTGACCTGGTGCGCTGTTGACGACCCCGGGCCCGCGGCGTTGGCTGCGTAGCAGGTACGCTTCGAGACGAGCGGAATTGAAACGGGGAGCCGCGGCAATCGGCGCCCTGGCTGGATCGCCTATCGGGTGGTGACTGCGCCCTGAGCAGCCCGGAGGGCTTTTACTCGAACCAGTGCAGCAGACTGTCGAGGTGGCCGTGGTCGATGGTGGCGGTGGTGGACTTGCGCACTTTTGGCTTGGCGTGAAACGCCACGCTGAAGCCTACGGCGTTCATCATCGGCAGGTCATTGGCTCCGTCGCCGATCACCAGTACTTCGCCGGGGTCGCAGCCCAGATCGTTGCAGAAATCGAGCACGGCCTTCTTCTTGGCCTCGCCATCGATGATGGGACCGATCAGCGTGCCGTCGAGCGCATTGCCGCTGGCGCCCAGCACGTTGGCGGCCACGCGGTCGAAGCCCAGGCGCTGCTGCAGCCGGTCGGTGAAGTAGGTGAACCCGCCGGTGACGAGCTGGGTCTTCAGCCCGGCGGCCTTGGCGGCAGTCAGCAGCGCTTCGGCGCCCGGATTCAGCCGCAGCGTGTCGTTGTAGAGGGTGTCGAGCGCCGTGAGCGGCACACCGGCCAGCAGCGCCACACGCTGGCGCAGGCTTTCGGCGTAATCGGCGATCTCGCCGCGCATGGCGGCGGCGGTGATGGCGGCAATTTCGTCTTTCTTGCCCACCGCGGCGCCGATTTCATCGACAGTCTCAATGTTGATCAGCGTGGAGTCCATGTCCATTGCCAGCAACTTGAAATCGCCCAGATGCAGACCGGCCGGGACCACTGCCCAGTCGATGTGGTGCGGTTGGCAGTAAGCGTCGAGCGCCTGGCGCATCCCGGGGCCAGCGGTGCGAATGTCGCGCAGCCGGGCGCCGTTGTGCCCGCGGTTCGGACCGTG
>JBAUTC010000062.1:0-2773 GCA_049582025.1 Thiomonas sp. | reverse complement strand
AACACCGCCAGGCTCTGCGCCGCAAAGGCCTCGTTGATCTCGATGACATCCATCTGCGGGAGATCGAGCTTCAGTCGCGCCAGCAGTTTCTTCGTCGCCGGCACGGGACCGATACCCATGATGCGCGGCGGTACACCGGCCACTGCCATACCGACCACCCGCGCGCGCGGGGTCAACCCAAACCGTGCCGCAGTCGCCTCGTCGGCCAGCAGCAACGCGCAGGCGCCGTCGTTGACGCCGCTGGCATTGCCTGCGGTGACACTGCCGTCTGGGCGCACGACGCCGCGCAGCTTGGCAAGCGCCGCCAACGAAGTTTCGCGCGGGTGCTCGTCGCGCGTCACGCGAAGCGCTTCGCCCTTCTTTTGCGCAATCTCGACGGGCGTGATCTCGGCATCGAACAGGCCCTCGCGCTGAGCGCGAGCGGCAAGGGTCTGCGAACGCAGCGCGAAGCGGTCCTGCGCCTCGCGCTCGATGCCGAACTCGCTGGCGACGTTCTCGGCGGTCTCCGGCATCGAGTCGACGCCGTATTGCGCCTTGAGCAGCGGGTTGACGAAGCGCCAACCGATGGTCGTGTCATAGACCGCGTTGGCGCGACTGAATGCAGACTCGGCCTTGGGCATCACAAAAGGTGCGCGGCTCATGCTTTCGACGCCACCGGCGATGACCAGACCTGCCTCGCCGACGCGGATGGCGCGCGCCGCGCTGCCTACGGCGTCCAGGCCCGAGCCGCATAGGCGATTGATCGTCGCGCCGGGCACGCTCTGCGGTAGCCCGGCGAGAAGTGCGCACATGCGCGCGACGTTGCGATTGTCTTCGCCGGCCTGGTTGGCGCAGCCATAGAGCACTTCGTCAAGCGCCTCCCAGTCGACGCCGGGGTTGCGCTGCTGCAGCGCCCGCAGCGGGATTGCGCCAAGGTCGTCGGCACGCACGGTGGCGAGGGCGCCGCCGTAACGGCCGAACGGGGTGCGGATCGCGTCGCAGATCAATGCTTCTTGCATGGCTTAGTCAGTGTTGAGTTGGAACAGGCTGGTGGCTTCCAGGTCGAGCACCTCGGCCCCGGCGGTGTTGTGCATGCGCCACCGCCAGCGCAGGATGCCGATAGCCGGGCGTGTTCGAGAGCGCCTCGCCTCGATCACCTCGGCGGTGAGGTGCAGATCGTCGCCAGGGCGTACCGGATTCGGCCATTTGACATAGGCCAGACCGGGCGATGCGAAGGATTCGGAGTCGTGCAGCACGGCGTCGACGAGCAGACGCATCGCAATCGCGCAGGTCTGCCATCCGCTGGCAATGAGCCCGCCCAGCGCATGCTGCGCCGCGGCCTGTGCATCCGTGTGAAACCGCTGCGGGTCCCAGTCCCGTGCGAAGCGGGTGATGGAGACGTCGTCGACCCGATACGGTCCGGCATTGATGCGCTGGCCGGCGTGGAACTCTGCGAATTTCATTCCACCCCGAGGGGGAATTGCGCGGGGCGCCGCAGCTGCATTGCGGCCATTCCCTCGCGCGCATCGGCACCGCCGAACCCAAGAATCTCCAGGGCCAGCGAATGCTCGAAAGCCGGCCAGGCCGCGCGCAGCCAGTGGTTCAGACTGCGCTTGGTGAATGCGAGCGCGCGCGGGCTGCCGGCTGCGAGTTGACCGGCGATGCCACGTGCATGCTCTAGCAGGGCGTCGTCCGGCACCGCGACGCTGACCAGACCTATACGCTCAGCTTCTGCGCCGTCAATGCGGTTGCACAGGAGCAGGTGATATTTGGCGCGTGCCATGCCGCAAAGCAGTGGCCAGATCAGCGCCGCGTGGTCGCCCGCGGCAACGCCCATGCGGGTGTGGCCGTCGATGATTTTCGCGCCGCGCGCCGCCACCGAGATATCGGCCAGTAAAGCCAGCGCAGCGCCGGCACCGACCGCTGCGCCATTGATGGCCGATACGATCGGCAGCTCGCAGTCGAGCATGCCCTGCACCAACGCGCGCGCCTCGCGCATCACGCGCAATCGTGCGCCTTCGCTGTCGAGCATTTGCTGCACCAGTTCCGGCGTGCCGCCGGCGCAGAAGCCCTTGCCGTCGCTGCGGATGAGCAGGCAGCGCAGGTCGGAACGCGCACCCAGCATGGCCCATACGGTTCCCACCGCGGCATGCGCAGCAGGATCGGTGACAGGCATCACGCCGGGAGCGCCGAGCACCAACTCGGCAATGCCGTCATCGCCGATGTCCAGGCGCAGTTGCGGTGCCAGGTCGATGGTTTCACGCATGACTACAACGCATCCTCGGCGCGTGCCCGCAGCCAGGGACTGACGCGGTAGCGCTCGCCGTGCTCGGCACGGTCCAGCGCGTCCAGCATTGCGACCACTTGCCCGGCATCCCAGCGTGCGAGCCATTCGAACGGCCCCGCCGGATAGTTGACCCCGAGCTTCATCGCGGTATTGGCCCCGTCCTCGCTGCACACGCCCTGTTGCACCGCATCGGCAGCTTCATTGATGAGCATCGCCACGGTGCGTGCAACGACGAGTCCGGGGACGTCGGCGATGCGCTGCGGGGTGAAACCAAGCCTGTGCAACCATTGTGGCGCCGCGTCGCACCAGGCACTTGACGCCCGCGGCGACGGTGCCCAGGCAAGGGTCGCGCCAGGCGCATCTGTCAACGGCAGGTCGAATACCGCTACCTCGTTGCCAAGCGCGCCGGCGCGGCGGCCGTCGCTGGCGCGCAACTGTGCTCCACCTACGGCGATCCCGGACCAGTCGGTGCCCGGATCCTCGGTGAATTCCAGCCCGGCTGCGCGC
>JBAUTC010000061.1:0-6486 GCA_049582025.1 Thiomonas sp. | reverse complement strand
ATCGGCCCGGCGCAGCAGGGTTTCAGCATCGCCGCCGTCGTCGGGGTAGAGGGCGCAGCCTAGGCTGACGGAGATCGACGCCTGCCGTCCCACGCCCAGATCAAAAGGCTTGCGCAGTGCCGTGAGGATGCGTTGCGCCGCGGCCTCGACAGAGGCGTCGCCGCTAAACCGCTCGGTCAGCAGTACGGCAAATTCGTCCCCGCCCATGCGCGCCATCACCTCGCCCTCGCGCAGAATGGAGTACAAACGCTGCGCCGTCTCACGAAGCAAGGTATCGCCGGCAGAATGCCCATAGGCATCGTTGACCTGTTTGAATCCGTCGAGATCGAGCAGCAGCAAGCCGAACTCGCCATGCTGCGCCCAGGCGGTCTCCAGTGCATGCTGCAGACGCTCGCGCAACAGAGTGCGGTTACCGACGGCAGTCAGCGGATCGGTGATGGCGAGGGTACGCAGTCGCTGCTGCTGCACCTGCGCCAATGCCAGTTCGCGACTGATCTGGCCCTTGGCATAGCGATACAGAACGGTCAGCAGCAGCAGCAAGAGCACCAGCCCCAGCATCGGCGGCCAGACGGTACGCAAGTATTGCGTCCACAGCATGCCGGTCGGCACCGAAACCGCGACGGCCAAGTCCGGGTAGGCTTGCAGGCGCTGCCAGCTGCCCATGCGCATCGACCCGTCAGCCGTGACCCACCCGTCGTAGTGCGCGCTCGACGCCGCCGGATGATCGATCAAGGACTGTACAAAAACACCTTGTTGCGGCTTGCCAAAAAAATCCTTGTGCGTCGGCGACGGCCAGCGTGCCAGCACATAGCCATCGTTGCGCGCCAGGACCGCAGCAATGCCGATGTAAGGCAGCGCCGTGTTTGCCAATGTCTGCCGCAGGAAGGTTTGCGTGCTGACCGCGGCAACGACATAAAACGCGGGATGCGACTTCCCAGCTGGGATCTCACGCACCACCGGAATCACCCAGGCCACCGATAGAGGGCCGACCACCGGACGCCCGATGATCAGGCCGTTCTTGTGCCGCAATGTGCGCAGGCGCTGCAAGGCCTGCGCCACGCCGGGGTAATGCTGCAGGTCGGGAAGCTTGTCGGAGCGCAACGAGTTGCCGAGCAGGCGGCCATCGGCCGAGATGATGCTGATGGACAGGGCACCGGGCAGGAGCGTCTGCCTGCGTTCCAGAAGAATCTGCAACACCTCGGGGTGCTGCAACAGATCGCCCTTCTCCGCCAGGTCCGCCCCGGTGGCTTCCAGAACAGAAGAGAAGTTCCGGAAATACGACTGGGTGGCACTTACCAGAAAGCCGGAGCTGGTGTCGAGCGAGCCATACAGAATCTGCCGCTGTGCCCGCCAGGTGGACGCTGCATATAGAAGCGCCAGCATGATGAACACCACAAACAGAGTCCAGTAAAGACGCCGGATCCAGCGGTGCGCCAGCGGCATGGGCGTCAACCGCTCTGGCGGTTCGAGCAGCGGCAACGCAGTTTGCCGCTCCATCCCGGAAGTTAGGGTATCGGAGACGTCATGGGCGATCTGCTCTGGAACCATGCAGTAGAAGAAGTGGGGAAAGCGTCGGGATCAGGCTGACAGGACATGCCGTCGTCTGCCAAGTTCCCGCACACTTTACAGAGACTTGGCGCCCCCCCACAATGCCCCAATCCGGGAGTCGGACATCAATGGCTGCAACCCGTGGCTGGAATTCACAGCTCCTGCTCCAGCGGCACCGTCTGTTTGCGCGAATTCAGCGCCACATGAATACCGACAAAAATCAACAAGGCGGCCCAGAGGTGGTACCAATGAATGGTCTCATTGAGGAACAGCCAGCTCAGTAGCGCCGCGAATAATGGGGCCAGATTGCCGAAATACGCCGGAATCTGCGCCCCGACCTTCCCCACCGCGCTGCCCCAGCACCAGTAGGCCAGCAGGGAAGGCAGCACTGACACATACGCCAGCGCAAGCCAGACTTGGCCGCTCCAATGCGTCGTGTCCCCGCCAATCCAGCGCTCGGCCAGCATGAAGGGCAGGATGGCGAGCACGCCCCAGATCATCTGCGCTGCCAACGACGTCATTGGCGCCAGACCCAGCGGTCGCTGGCGCAGCTCCCAAGTATAGATTGACCAGAGAAACACGGCGAACAGCATGATGAGGTCGCCAGGTGCGAAATGCATGCTGGCAAGATGCGCCAGATCCCCCTTGGCCACCACCAGCGCCACCCCAACGATGGACAGCAGTGCACCAATCCACTGCGCCCGCCCAACGGCCTGCTTGTAAAACGCCCCGCCGATCAGCAGGATGAACACCGGCCCGCTGGACGTGATGAGAGAGACGTTGAGCGGCGTGGTGGTCTCAAGCGCCACATACTGCAGCGAGTTGTAGCTGCCCACCCCCAGAATGCCCATGATCGCCAGCGACTTCCACTTGCTGCGCAGCACGGCACGATTGCGCCACAGGTCGGGACCGACGATGAGCAGCGCAATCATCAGGGCGAAAAACCAGCGATAGAAACTCAGCGCCAGTGGTGGAATCTGCCCCACCATCAGTCGCCCCACAACGGCATTGCCGGCCCAGAACAGCGGCGGCAGGGTCAGCAACAGGGCGGTGCGCGGGTCGATCAGGTGGTGGTGTTGTTGGGGCATGGATGCATTATTTCAGTGCATCAGAAAGTCCGCTTGGCAGACCAAATGGCACAGGCCGTATCGGCACTGCACGCACAGCATGGCGGATGAAGCTCAGTCGTAGACCTCGGCCTGCGCCAGCATCGGCGCACCCGCGTCCTTTGCAGCCAGGCTGGGCTCACCATTTGGCAAGTGCAGCCCGCCCAGCGGCCAGTCGATCGCCAGCTCCGGATCGTTCCACACCAGGTTGCGGTCGTACTCCGGATACCAGTAATCGGTGGTCTTGTAGAGGAAATCGGCCGCTTCGCTCAGCACGATGAAGCCATGGGCAAAGCCCGGTGGCACCCAAAGCTGGCGCTGGTTCTCGGCACTGAGCTCCACCCCCACCCACTGCTTGAAGCGCGGCGAGCTGCGGCGCAGGTCCACCGCGACATCCCACACCGTGCCGGTGACGGCGCGCACCAGCTTGCCTTGCGGCTTGACGAGCTGATAGTGAAGACCGCGCAACACGCCCTGGGCGGACCTGGAGTGGTTGTCCTGCACGAATTCCACGTCCAGCCCGGTATCGGCGGCGAAGGTCTTGCGGTTGTAGCTTTCGAAGAAGAAGCCCCGGGCGTCGCCGAACACCTTGGGTTCGAGGATGAGCACTTCCGGCAGTGCGGTGGGAATGACGTGCATGGTCTGAGGTCTATTCGTCGAGGAGGCGTAGCAGGTACTGGCCGTAGCCGTTCTTTTTCATGGGCTCGGCCAGACGCTGCAGCTGCGCGGCATCGATCCAGCCGCTGCGCCAGGCGATTTCTTCCGGGCAGGCAACTTTGAGTCCCTGGCGTTTCTCGATGGTGGCGATGAACTGTCCGGCTTCGAGCAGGCTGTCGTGGGTGCCGGTATCCAGCCAAGCGTAGCCGCGGCCCAGGGTCTGCACCTGCAGCGTGCCCTGCTCCAGATACACGCGGTTGACGTCGGTGATCTCGAGCTCCCCTCGCGGCGAAGGCTGGAGGCTGGCGGCGATATCCACCACCTGGTTGTCGTAGAAGTACAGGCCCGTCACGGCGTAGCTGCTCTTTGGCTTGGCGGGCTTCTCCTCGATGCTGATGGCGCGGCCGGTGGCGTCGAACGCGACCACTCCGTAGCGCTCGGGGTCGTGCACGTGATAGGCGTAGACGGTAGCGCCGCGGGTCTGGGCGCTGGCTTCCTTGAGCGAGGCTTGCAGATCGTGGCCCCAGAACAGGTTGTCGCCGAGCACTAGGCTGCTCGGGGCGTTGCCGATGAAGTCGCGCCCGATGAGGAAGGCCTGCGCCAGTCCGTCGGGGCTGGGCTGCACGGCGTATTGCAGGTTGAGGCCCCATTGGCTGCCATCGCCCAGCAACTGGGTGAAGCGCGGGGTGTCCTGCGGGGTGGAGATGATGAGCACATCGCGGATGCCGGCGAGCAGCAGGGCCGAGAGCGGGTAGTAGATCATCGGCTTGTCGTACACCGGTAGCAGTTGCTTGCTTACGGCCTGGGTGACGGGAAAGAGCCGGGTGCCGGAACCACCGGCGAGGATGAGGCCTTTGCGTTGCAGGGTCATTGGGGAAGTTCGTCAATCAGGCGTTGCACCTGGGTCTGCCAGGGCGGCAGGTACAGGCCGAAGGTGGATTGCAGCTTGCCTGCGTCCAGCCGGGAGTTGGACGGGCGCGGCGCGGGCAGGGGGTAGTCGGCGGTGGTGATGGCTTGCACCGATTCGGGCGTGCAACGCAGCGGCAGGCCGCGGGCTGCCGCCTGGGCGATGACAAACCGGGCATAGCCGTGCCAGGTGGTGCTGCCCTGTGCGGCGAGGTGGTAGAGGCCGCTGACGCGCTCGGCCAGGGCGGGGTCGGTGTGCAGACGGTGCAGCGCCAGCGCCGTAACGTCGGCAATGAGTTCGGCGCTGGTGGGCGCGCCAAACTGGTCGGCGATCACCCGCAAGCTGTCGCGCTGGGCGGCGAGCTTGAGCATGGTCTTGGCGAAGTTGCCGCCGCGCGCTGCAAACACCCAGGAAGTGCGCAGAATGAGATGGCGGCAGCCGCTTTGCGCAATGGCCTGTTCACCAGCCAGCTTGCTGCGGCCGTAGGCGCTTTGCGGGTTGGGTGCGTCCAGCTCGGAGTAGGCCGCGGGCTTGGTGCCGTCGAACACATAGTCGGTGGAGTAGTGCACCAGCCAGGCCCGGTGGGCAGTGGCGTAGTCGGCCAGCACTTGCGGGGCGTCGGCGTTGACGCGCTGCGCAAGGTCCGCCTCGGTCTCGGCTTTGTCGACTGCGGTATATGCGGCGGCATTGACGATGACGTCCGGCTGTTCGCGCTCAAGCAGTTGGCGCAGGGCGGCAAGATCGCCGAGGTCGGCCTGGGCGCGGGTGTGCGGCAAGACCGCGCCCAGCGGCAATAGAGCGCGGCGCAGTTCCCAACCCACCTGGCCGTCAGCGCCCAGCAGCAGGATGCGCGGCGGCGTGGCGCTGCCCGCTGCGCTCATGCCGTGGCTCCGTACTGTTTTCCAACCCAGTGGCGGTAGGCACCGCTGGTGACATGCGCCACCCAGTCGGGGTGGTCGAGGTACCACTGCACGGTGCGCTTCAGACCCGTGGTGAAAGTCTCCTGCGGGGTCCAGCCGAGTTCGGCTTCAATCTTGCGGGCATCGATGGCGTAGCGGCGATCGTGGCCGGGGCGGTCGGTGACGAAGGTGATCTGGACACGATAGCTCGATCCATCGGCCTTGGGGCACAGTTGGTCGAGCAGGTCGCACAAGGTGTGGACAACGTCGAGGTTGCGCACTTCGTTGCAGCCGCCGACGTTGTAAGTCTCGCCCAGGGTTCCGGCGTCGAGCACGCGGCGAATCGCCCGGCAGTGGTCTTCGACATACAGCCAGTCGCGCACGTTCTGGCCGTCGCCGTAGACGGGCAGCGGCTTGCCGGCCAGGGCGTTGTGGATCATCAGCGGGATGAGCTTCTCGGGGAACTGGTAGGGGCCGTAGTTGTTGGAACAGTTGGTGGTGAGCACCGGCAGGCCGTAGGTGTGATGCCAGGCGCGCACGAGCTGATCGGACGCGGCCTTGCTGGCGGCGTAGGGGCTGTTGGGCGCGTAGGGGGTGGTTTCGCTGAAAGGCGGATCGGTGGGGCTCAGCGAGCCGTAGACCTCGTCGGTGGAGACGTGCAGGAAGCGGAAGGCGGTCTTCTCGGCATCTGGCAACGCGCTCCAGTAGGCGCGGGTGGCTTCGAGCAGCTCGAACGTGCCGGTGATGTTGGTGCGGATGAAGTCGCCCGGGCCGTGGATGGAGCGGTCGACATGGCTTTCTGCGGCGAAGTGCAGGATGGCGCGGGGGCGGTGGGTCTGCAGCAGCGCGGCCACCGCGGGACGATCGCAGATGTCCACCTGGGCGAAGTGAAACCGCGCGTCGGCCTGCACACTGGACAGGCTCTCCAGATTGCCGGCATAGGTCAGAACGTCGAGAACCAACACGGGTTCGTCCTGCTGGCTCAGCCAGTGGTGCACAAAATTGGCGCCGATGAACCCGGCAGCTCCTGTGATGAAAATCATGGTCGTTGGAACGCTGTCTGAAAAACGCGTCCTGCACAAGGACGACAAGGAGGCATAAGGATAGCGAGCCCGTCTGCTTCAGACTCCAACCGCCGTGTGCGCAGGCATCGTCTCGTGACGAACTCAGCACTCCACGATATTGACCGCCAGCCCGCCGCGGGCGGTTTCCTTGTATTTGGTCTGCATGTCCGCGCCGGTGTCGCGCATGGTCTTGATGACCTGGTCGAGGGAAACGATGTGCCGTCCGTCGCCGTGCAGCGCCATGCGTGCGGCGTTGAGCGCCTGCACCGCGGCGATGGCATTGCGCTCGATGCACGGCACCTGTA
>JBAUTC010000060.1:0-5978 GCA_049582025.1 Thiomonas sp. | reverse complement strand
ACGTAGCCGAAGACCAACCCGAGAATGATGCCCGACACGGGGCCGGTGTATCCAAGAGGGAAGCTCATTTCCAGAGTCCTTTCGTCAGTTGACCAAATACAACGCCGGCAACGAAAAATCCGATCAGGAACAGGAACCCGGCCGCAGCGAGCGTGGCAGATCCCGAGAGGCCCATTCCGCTGGTGCAACCCAGCGCAAGGCGCGCGCCAAAACCGGACGCGATACCGCCAATCACCGCGAGGACGAGACGCAGACTGCGGCTGGCCTGGGTGGGGCCGTCGACCTGGAATTTGAAGCGACCGGCGAGAACGCTGCCGACCACGGCGCCAATGGCGACGCCCACAACTTCCCAAGTGATCCAGCTGTCAAGGCCTGCTTGAAAAACGCCGTGCAGGTAGCGATGGGGAGCCACGATGTTCGAATTCAGCGCCCCAGCAATCACCGCAGTCGCACGCGTGGTGGCACCAGTGACGCCATAGCCGTTTCCGGTGACGAGAAACGTGGCGAGAAGTCCCAGACCCAGAAGAACCCCGGCTACGTAGGGATTCCAGAGTGGACGAGGTGTGTTGCGCATGAGTAGGCTTCCTCCAGAAGGTGTGCGGCGACCTCTATGTGTGCAACCGCATCGATGATCAACCGATCAACTTGTCTCAAATCAAGTATAGGAAAGAATTCATGATGCTGCTGGGAGTATTAGGGTTTTTCCAGACTAGGACTAACACGGATGCAGACTCTTGAAATTTGCGTTTAATCAAGTATGTTTGGCGGCCTTGGCAGGAATCACTGAGGTGCTGGGGGCTGTATCGATATGCTTGGATACTCGAATGCTTGATCAAGAAGGTCGCAGTTGCCGCGCGGACGACACCGACTGCTTGGCCCTTGTGGCTACCACGCGTTTCGTAGAAATTGCTGCTTCGACTTGTTTTGCGGATTGAGCCGAAGTTGTTGAAAGGCCGCCCGAGTACATTCGGGCTTCGACTTGCACATCAGGAGACCAGGGTATGGCACATATCGTTGTTATGGGCGCGGGCATTGGCGGTATGCCTGCAGCCTACGAAGCGCGTGAAGCGCTTGGCAATTCACACAAGATCACGGTCATCAACTCCGTGGACTATTTCCAGTTCGTGCCGTCCAACCCCTGGGTCGCCGTTGGTTGGCGCAGCCGTGACGAGGTGATCTTCGGGATCAAGCCTTATCTGGAGCGCAAGGGCATCGCCTTCATTGGGCAATCGGTCACCAAGATCGAGCCGGAGAGCAACACGCTGACGTTGCAGGACGGGGCCAAGGTCAACTATGACTACCTGATCATCACGACAGGTCCGAAGCTTTCTTTCGAGGAAGTACCTGGCGCCGGGCCGCATGGGGGCTATACCCAATCTATCTGCACTATCGACCACGCAGAGAAGTGCTACACGGACTATGAAAAACTGGTCGCCAATCCCGGGTCGGTGATCGTTGGCGCCATGCCGGGAGCGAGCTGCTTTGGCCCCGCCTACGAATACACCATGGTCCTCGATACTGCGCTGCGCAAGAAAAAAATCCGCAACAAGGTGCCCATCACCTATGTGACGTCCGAGCCATACATCGGCCACTTGGGGCTGGATGGAGTGGGCGACTCCAAAGGCATCATGGAAAGCGCGTTCCGCAGCCATGACATCCGCTGGATCACCAACGCCAAGACCACCAAGGTCGAAGACGGCAAGATGTTTGTGGACGAACTGGACATGCAGGGCAATCTGGTCAAGCAGCATGAACTGCCGTTCAAGCACTCCATGATGTTGCCCGCGTTCAAGGGCGTGGATGCGGTGGCTGCGGTGGAGGGGCTTTGCAATCCGCGTGGTTTTGTCATCGTCGACGAGAACCAGCGCAGCCCCAAATACAAGAACATCTACTCGGCCGGCGTCTGTATTGCCATCCCGCCGACTGGCCCCACGCCGGTCCCCTGCGGCGTGCCCAAGACCGGGTTCATGATCGAGTCGATGGTCACCGCCATCGTGCACAACCTCGAAGAAGAACTCGCAGGCAAGCAGCCCACGCACCGCGGAACGTGGCAGGCGCTCTGCCTGGCGGACTTCGGCAACACGGGAGCAGCGTTCGTCGCCATTCCGCAGATCCCGCCGCGCAATGTCAACTGGTTCGGCGAAGGCAAATGGGTCCATCTGGCGAAGATCGCCTTCGAGAAATACTTCATCCGCAAGATGAAGAAGGGCAACTCCGAGCCGATCTACGAAAAATACATGATGAAGCTCATCGGCATGGAGCGTCTGTTGCACCCGGAGCGCAAGGACTGATCCGCCTTTGCTGAGCCTAGGACGAGGCCCGCAGACCATCAGGTTTGTGGGCCTTTTGATTTTGAAGTTCGCCATGTAACGGGTTTGACGGCCCGGTACGGACGTCCTGTTGGATCGCTCGCACTCGCTACGCTACGGTTGACTGGCATCCCGCTGCGTGGGATCAGAATAATTCTTCAATCGAAACAAAACACAATGATGCTGTTCTCCTTGACGATTTTTCTGCTGGCCGGCGCTTCCGCCGGTTTTCTGGGCGGGTTGCTGGGTATCGGCGGCGGCTTGCTGCTGGTCGCCGCACTGAGTTTTGCCTTGCCCGCGCTCGGCATACCAACGGACGAAGTCATCCACGTGGCGGTGGCGACGTCCATGGCCAGCATCGTGCTGACGTTCATCTCCTCGGCCATCGCGCATATCCGCCGCGGTGCGGTGCTGTGGCCGAGTTGGCGCTGGCTGGCGCCAGGCATGGTGATTGGCGGTTTCGCAGGGGCGCATCTGGCGCAGATTCTCAGCGGGCAGTCCTTGCGTTATGTCATCGCGGGATTTTGCGCGGTAATGGCGGCGCAGATGGCGACGGGAAAGGGCAAGAAAATGGCAGCAGGACAAGAGCATGTCCCGCAGTCCCCCTGGCTTCTGCCCGCTGGCATGGGCATCGGTGCCGTGTCATCGGTGGTGGGGATTGGCGGCGGCTCAATGACCGTGCCTTTATTGGTGGGTTTGGGAGTGAAGCCGGTCAAGGCTGTGGCGACCAGCACGGTGTGTGGATTTGTGATCGCAGTGTCCAGTGCACTGATCTACATGCTGTCGGTGCATAGCCCTGCGCATCCGCTTCCCGCGGGTTCGGTCGGGTATGTCTTTCTCCCAGCAGCCGCGGCTACCGCAGTTGCCTCCATGTCACTCGCACCCTTTGGGGTGCGAGTGGCGCACCGGATTTCCGGGGCCTCGCTCAAGCGGGTATTCGCGGTATTTCTCGTTGTTGTTGGCGTGCTGATTGCGCTGGGGGGATGATGGCAGGCTGCGGGGTGCGGGCCTGGGCGCGTGCAACACCCCAAGCCGGCGCGATTGATCGACAGGGCTTCAGCGTTGTCCGATGGCGGCGTTGGCAAACACTCCGCGCGCTTCGCGCGGCTCGCTGCGCCAATACTGCTGCGGCACCTTGACCTGAGCACCTAGCGCGGCGGCGGCCTGCCAGGGCCAGTGCGGGTTCCAGAGCAGGGCGCGGGCCAGTGCGACCAGATCGGCGCTGCCGTTCTGCACGATGCTTTCGGCCTGTTGTGCCTCGGTGATCAGCCCCACCGCCACGGTCGGCAAGCTGCTGGCTGCGCGGACGGCCTGCGCCAGTGGCACCTGATAGTCCGGCCCGATGGGGATTTGCTGCAGGGGCGAGACGCCGCCGGAGGACACGTCGATCCAGTCGCATCCGTGCTGCTTGAGGGCTTGCGCAAAGGCAACGGTTTGATCCAGATCCCAGCCGCCATCCACCCAATCGGTCGCGGAGACGCGCACACCCAGCGGAGTGCTCGCCGGCAGCACCGTACGCACGGCGTCGAAGATTTCCAGCGGAAAACGCATGCGGTTGGCGAGCCTGCCGCCATACGCATCGTCGCGCTGGTTTGCCAGCGGCGAGAGAAACTGGTGCAGCAGATAGCCGTGGGCGCAATGCAGTTCCACTGCCTGCAAGCCCAGGTCGGCAGCGCTTCGTGCGGCTTGGACGAAGGCGTCGCGGATGCGCTCCAGGCCAGCAGCATCCAGCGCCATCGGCGCGGCTTCCTGCGGGCCATGTGGCAGGGCAGACGGTGCGACCGCCGTCCACCCGCCTTGCGAGGTCGGGAGCAACTGACCACCATCCCAGGGCCGGGCGCTGGACGCCTTGCGTCCCGCGTGGCTCAGTTGAATGCCAATGGGCATGTCGCTGAAGGTGCGAACGTCATCCAGCACCGACCGCAGCGCAGACGCGTTGTCTTGTGAATACAGACCCAGGCAGCCCGGAGTGATGCGGCCAATCGCCTCCACCGCCGTCGCCTCGATGAACAGCAGGCCGGCGCCGCTTTGCGCGAGTTGGCCAAGATGCACGCGGTGCCAGGCCGTGGCGTTGCCGTCCACCGCGCTGTATTGGCACATGGGACTGACGACGATGCGGTTGCGCAGGCCCAGAGTGCCCAGCGTGAATGGGGAAAAAAGTGATGAACTCATGGGAGGTGCGAGGCTGAGAGATGCAATATTTTCCTTGCTGCTGCGGCTTTCTGCAGGGCAGGGCGCGTGTTCAGGCGGCGGGCGCGGTCCAGTGGTGAATCTGGGCATCTTCCAGGCCGCACAGAGTTGCCATGCGGTGCAGCACCGACGCGTCACCATTTGTGTAGAGCTGCGGCATTGCGGCCGGGGATTGGCTTTCAGTCGCCCACAGTCTGGCGGCCTGTCGTGCCACCGGCTCGGCGGTGTCGAGCAAATGCACGTGTGGGCCGAGTTCAGCCTGGATTCGATCGGCGATCAGGGGGTAATGCGTGCAGCCGAGAACCACCGTGTCGCAGCCTGCGGCGCGCACCGCAGCGCAGGACTGCTGGATCAACTGTTGCAGATCTGGTGCTTGCAGGTCGCCGCGCTCCACGGCGTCGGCCAAGCCGGGGCAGGGTTGCAGCAGCGGTTCGGCTTGCGGCGCGTGGGCGTGCAGCAGGGCGCGGAATTTGGCGCTGCGCAGGGTGGACGGCGTGGCCATGACCGCGACGCGCTGGGTGCTGCTCCTTGCCAGTGCGGGCTTGATGCCCGGCTCGATGCCGACGAAGGGCAGATCGAATTCCGCGCGCAACGCAGCGATGGCGGCCGAAGTGGCGGTGTTGCAGGCGACAACGATGAGGCGCGCGCCCTGTTCGATCAGAAACCGGGTGATCTGGCGCGAGCGCTCCAGAATGAAGGCGTCGGACTTGTCGCCATACGGCGCATTGGTGGAGTCCGCGACATAGACCAGGCTGGCACCGGGAAGTTGCTCCCGCAACGCGCGCAGCACGGTCAGCCCGCCCACGCCGGAATCGAACACGCCGATGCGCGCTGTTTCGCTCATGGATTCAGCTTCGGCGCAGCCGCTCCGGCTCTTGCGCATTGCGCGCAGATGCAGGCAACGCCCAGGCATGCCGCTGGAATGCGCGCCAGCGTTTGCGGCGCGATCTCCACCCTGCTGCACCAGCAGGTTCGGCCAGCGTCGCCCCCCGCCGCCAAGGTGCATTGGTTGGGCTGCCCGCACAGTGGGCAGCGCGCCGGATCGCAGGCCGGGGCAGGCATGGGCGTGCGGTTCAAGCCGCGACGACGGGAATCTGCGCGATGCGCGCTTTCCACAGCGCCGGGCCAGTCTGGTGCACCGAGGTGCCTTCAGCGTCCACCGCGACGGTGACTGGCATGTCCTGCACGGTGAAGGCGTAGATGGCCTCCATGCCCAGGTCTTCAAACGCCACGACGCGTGCCGCCTTGATGGCCTTGGCCACCAGATAGGCTGCGCCGCCCACGGCCATGAGTGAGGCGCTGCGGTGCTTTCTGATGGCCTCGATGGCCACCGGGCCGCGCTCACCCTTGCCGATCATGGCGATCAGCCCGGTCTGCGCCAGCATGGTTTCGGTGAACTTGTCCATGCGGGTGGCCGTGGTCGGGCCGGCCGGACCCATCACCTCGTCGCGCACCGGATCGACCGGGCCGACGTAATAA
>JBAUTC010000059.1:0-2501 GCA_049582025.1 Thiomonas sp. | reverse complement strand
AGGTTGCGCACTCCGCATTCCACCGTGGCGGTGCGGGCGATGGGATCGAGACGCTTGATGCGATTGAACCGCGCCAGCGCCAGCAACACGCCGTCCTCATTCGGCAGCGCCCCGCCCGACAGTCCGGTGCCCGCGCCGCGGGCCACCACTGGTACGTTCAGCCCGTGGCAGACCTTGAGCGTGGCAGCGACCTGCGCCTCGGTTTCCGGCAGCACCACCACCAGCGGCTTGCGCCGGTAGGCCGAGAGGCCATCGCACTCGTAAGGCGTGACCTCTTCAGACTCCCACAGCAGCGTGTGCGGCGGCAAGGCGGCGGCGAGCGCGGCAACGACTTCGGCCTGCCGCGCTGCGCGTGCTGCGATGTCGGGGTGAAGTGGTGCGTTCATGGCGGGTCTGTTCGTGAAAAATTTATTGTCTTTGTTAGCAGATTATCCCGTTTGCTGCGTTGCAGCGGGGCAGGAGTAACCCGGCATTTTGCGATTTGTCGAAGGTAAAGCTGTGATGCGCAAAAGTCAGGGCAGGCGAGGGTCAAAATCCGTCTGTCGGCGCACTGGGCGGCAGCGGGTTGCGAAACAAGCGCGTCGTTGCGCAGGGATTGCGCCGCGTCCCTGGGGCGCGTTTGAATCATCAAGACTCGACCTGCGCCTGCTGCGCCTTGATGAGTTCCGGCAGATTGATCTCGATCCAGTCAGTGAGCGCCTCGACCTGCCGGCCGATGCCCTCGCCCAATGGCGTCAGCGAATATTCCACGTGAGGCGGCACGACCGGAAGCGACACGCGCCTGATGAAGCCGTCCTGTTCCAGTTGGTGCAGCGTCTGGGCCAGCATCTTCTCGCTGACTCCGCCGATCTTGCGGCGCAAGGCGCTGAAGCGGTGCGTACCCTCGATCAGTACCAAGAGCACCAACACCCCCCAGCGGCTGGTGACGTGGTTGAGGATTGCGCGCGACGGACATGCTTCGGCGAGCACCTCGCCGCGTTGGCTATTGCCGGACAGTCTTCCGGCGATCGCATTACTCATGAAACTTACCTTTTGGTATGTACTTACGAAAAGTAATTGTATTGGGTATTCTGCGCTTTCCAGTCAATCGTCATCAACTAAAGGAAACCCCATGATCGTCGTTACCGGAGCCACCGGCCAACTGGGCCGGCTTGTCATCGCCGCGCTGCTCAAAGAAGTGCCCGCATCGCAAATCATTGCCGCGGTACGCGACGAGCAAAAGGCCAGGGATCTTGCCGCGCTGGGCGTGCAGATTCGCCTGGCTGATTACAACCAGCCCGCCAGTTGGGATGCCGCCTTGCAGGGGGCGGACAAGGTCCTGCTCATCTCCTCCAGCGAAATTGGCCAGCGCGCGCGACAACACAAGGCCGTGATCGACGCTGCCAAGCGTGCAGGCGTGAAGTTGCTCGCGTATACCAGTGTGCTGCATGCAGAGACCTCTGTACTCGGATTGGCTGGTGAACACCGCGATACGGAAGCCGCCCTCGGTGCTTCCGGCGTGCCCTTCGTGTTGCTGCGCAACGGCTGGTATACCGAAAACTACGCCATGGGCATTCCGACTGCGCTGTCTCTTGGTGCGGTGTATGGCTGTGCGGGAGATGGGCGCATTTCCTCCGCTGCCCGCGCTGACTATGCTCAAGCCGCCGCTGTCGTGCTCACCCGCGACAATCAAGCAGGCAAGGTATACGAACTCGCGGGCGATACCTCGTATACCCTGAGCGAGTTCGCCGCCGAGATTTCGCGTCAGAGCGGCAAGACCATTCCCTACGTCAACCTGCCCGAGGGCGAATACAAGAAGGCACTGCTCGGCGCGGGCCTCCCGGAGTTCGTGGCCGAACTGCTTGCAAATTCCGATACGGGCGTGTCCAAGGGGGCGCTGTTCAATGACGGCAAACAACTGAGCCAGCTCATCGGCAGGCCGACCTCGGCATTGGCGACGGCGGTAAAGGAAGCCTTGTAAGACCAGGCCGGCTTCACCGCGGCCGGCGACGAGGTCAAGTCCATCAGCGCCCGGCCTTGGTGATCAGATGGATGGGGTCAGCGCCTTCACCGTCCTCGTTGCCCGTTGCAGACAGGCGCAGTTGGGCGTCACCTTGCAGAATGTCTTCCAGCTCGGCGCGTGCGTCTTTGGACAGGGCGACGAGGGCCGCCTGATCGTGAAACACCGCCTGCTGGCGTTCCAGCACGCGTTTGTCGTGTGCGGTGAACAACTTGGTCAGACGTTCCACGTCCAGCTCCGGCTTCACGACGTGCAGTGCCTGCTTGCCCATTTCCACACTCGACAGCCAGGTTTCGCGCAGGACGTCCTGTACTCCGAGCTCGCGCAGGCGCATGAAATGGGTGCGGTTGCGCGCCCGCGCCAGCAGAGGCACGCCGGGGAAGTGCCTGCGCAGCAACTCTGCGATTTTCAGGCTGGCTTCCACATCGTCGACCGCGAGCACGAACAGGCGCGCGTCCTGCACATGCGCGGCGTTTAGCAAGGCCAGGCGGGTGGCGTCGCC
>JBAUTC010000058.1:0-3672 GCA_049582025.1 Thiomonas sp. | reverse complement strand
CCCGGTACCGGCTTCGGCCGCCTTCGGCTTCCACACCTGGCCGATGGAGATGCTGTGCAGGCGCCGCTTGCGGCCATACCAGAAGTTGATGATGCCGCGCGAGAAGAATACCGCGGAAAACATCGAGGTGAGAATGCCCAACACGTGCACCACGGCAAACCCGCGCACCGCGCCCGAGCCGAAGATCAGCAGGGCTACACCGGCGATCAACGTGGTGACGTTGTAGTCGAAGATGGTTGCCCAGGCGCGCTCGTAGCCGTGGAAGATGGCGTTCTGCGGGCTGGCGCCGTTGCGCAACTCTTCACGAACGCGTTCGTTGATCAGCACGTTGGAGTCGATGGCCATGCCCAACGCCAAGGCCATGGCGGCAATGCCGGGCAGGGTCAACGTGGCCTGCAACATCGACAGCACCGCTACCAGCAGCAGCAGGTTGACGGCCAGGCCGATCGACGACACAACGCCGAAGAACATGTAATAGATCGACATGAAGACGACGATGGCGACAAAGCCCCATGTCACGGAATGGAAGCCCTGGTTGATGTTCTGCTGACCCAGGCTGGGGCCCACAGTGCGCTCTTCGATGATGGTCATGGGGGCTGCCAGAGCACCGGCACGCAGCAGCAACGCAGTATCGTTGGCTTCCTGCACGGTCATGTTGCCGGAGATCTGGACGCGGCCTCCGGCGATTTCGCTGCGGATCACCGGTGCCGTGATGATCTCGCCGCGATGGCGGTCGAAAAGGATCATCGCTGTGCGCTTGCCCACGTTCTCACGGGTCACGTCCTGGAAAATCCGCGCTCCCTTGGAGTCCAGTGTCAGAAACACCGCAGGCTCGTTGTTCTGTTGGTCAAAGCCTGGCTGCGCATCGGTGAGGTTGTCGCCGGTGAGCAGTACGTCGCGCTTGACCACCAGCTTGCCGCCACTGCGGTCAGGGAAAATCTGGTCGCCGGGCGGCAGCGGGCCTTGGCCGGCCAGCCCGGCCTGGGCGGCGGCACTCTCGTCCACCATACGCACTTCCAACGATGCGGTGCGGCCCAGAATGTCCTTTGCACGCGCCACATCCTGAATCCCAGGCAGTTCAACCACCACGCGGTCACGGCCCTGCTGCTGGATGATGGGCTCGGCTACGCCCAGTTCGTTGATGCGGTTATGCAAGGTCTGAATGTTCTGCTTGATGGCGTAGTCTTGTTCCTGCGTCACGGCAGCAGGCGTCAGGCTGGCGCTGAAGCTGTTGGCTCCTGCCGGCGCCTGCGCCGCAAATTGCAGATCAGGATGCTGGCGCGTGATGAGATCCTTGGCCTGATTGAACGCATCGGCATCGACAAACACGCCCTGGATGGTGTCACCGACACGCTCCAGCTTGGTGTAGCGCGCGTCCTTGTCACGCAGGTCTCTGCGCAATTCTCCAGAAATGGAATCGAGCTTTTTCTGCACCGCCGCCTGCATGTCCACCTGCAGCAGGAAGTGCACGCCGCCGCGCAAGTCCAGGCCCAGATACATTGGGTTGGCGTTGAGCGCGGTCAGCCAGGCTGGCGAGCGCGACAGCAGATTCACCGCGACGACATATTGCGGGCTGTCGGGATCGGGGTTTAGCGCCTTGGCCAGGACGTCGCGCGCCTTGATTTGCGCGGTCGTGTTGTTGAATCGATAGTTCACCGTGGTGCCGTTAAAGTCGGCGGAGTCGGGTTTGAGCGCGGCGGCGTCCAGAATCTGCGCGCCTTTGCGCAGCAGCGCGTTATCCACCTTGCCGCCGCCAGCGCTGGAAATCTGCACCGAGGGCGATTCGCCGTACAGATTGGGCAGTGCGTACACCACGCCCACCACCAGGACGACGACCATGATGAGGTACTTCCACCAGGGATAACGATTCATAGCAACAACCTCGATTCACCCGCGGACGACGGCGGGCTCAAATAAAAAGACCACGCAAGTCCCTCCTGCGCGGCGTGGCGCACGACGATGCTGGCCAGACAGACCCTATCAGACGCCGCTTTTGATCGTGCCCTTGGGGAGCACCATGGTCACCGCGCTGCGCTGCACCTGCACTTCGGTGTTCGCGGCGATTTCCAGGTTGACATAGTTGTCGTTGATCTTGCTGATCTTGCCCACCATGCCGCCCGTGGTCACGACTTCGTCGCCCTTGGCCAAGGCGGCCAGCATGGCGCGCATTTCCTTCTGTTTTTTCATCTGCGGGCGCAGCATGACGAAATAGAGGATTACGAACATCACGATGATGGGCAGCAGGCTCATCACGGTGGACCCTGCACTCGGTGTGGTGCCAGGAGCTTGGGCGTGGGCGACGGAAATGAAGTTCATGGGCGATTTGGAACGGTAGAAGTCAGCAGCATCCCGGACGATGGCCGGGGTCGGTCAACTGTGTATTGTCGCAAAGCTACGAGTTGGTGCCGCAATTTTCCGGAAATAGGCCTTTTGCCCGCGACGCCACGGCATCATGCGCAACACATAACATCGCAGTTTTGAGTCTGGAATTCATACCATGAAACGTCTGCGCATTGGCATTGTTGGCGGCACCGGGTACACCGGTGTGGAGCTGTTGCGCCTGCTGGCGCGCCACCCCCATGCGGAACTGGTCGCCATCACCTCACGCAAAGAGGCAGGCATCCCGGTGGCCGACATGTTTCCAAGTCTGCGCGGGCATGTTGATCTGGCCTTCTCCACGCCGGACGAGGCGTCGCTCCATACCTGCGACGTGGTGTTTTTCGCCACCCCGCATGGCGTGGCGATGGCGCAGGCGCGGCGGCTGGTCGATGCCGGGGCGCGCCTCATCGACCTGGCCGCTGACTTCCGCTTGCAGAACTTGGCCGAATTTACCCAGTGGTACGGCATGGAACATGCCTGCCCGGAGTTGCTGCAAGAGTCGGCTTATGGGCTGGCGGAACTGCACCGCGAGGCCATAGCAAAGGCTCGCATCGTCGCCAACCCGGGCTGCTACCCCACCACGGTGCAGCTCGGCTTCGCTCCGCTATTGCGCACGCCGGGGCTCATCGAATCCGAACACCTCGTGGCGAATTGTGTGTCGGGTGTGTCAGGGGCGGGGCGCAAGGCAGAAATCGGCACGCTATTCAGCGAGGCATCGGACAACTTCAAGGCCTATGGCGTCAAAGGCCACCGCCACGGCCCGGAGATCAACGAGCAACTGCGTCGCATCGCAGGCGTTGCACCGGGCAGCAGTGCGGTCGATTGCCTGTTCGTCCCGCATCTGGCGCCCATGATCCGGGGTATGCACTCCACCCTCTATGCGCGCCTGACGCCCGCGGGCCAGGCCGCCGATCTGCAGGGACTGTATGCGGCCTACTATGCGCACGAACCCTTTGTCGACTTGCTGCCCACGGGCAGCGCGCCGGAAACGCGCTCGGTGCGCGGTGCTAACACCCTGCGCCTTGCCATCCACAAGCCGCGCCCCGACACCGCGATGATCCTGGTGGTGCAGGACAACCTGACCAAGGGCGCTTCCGGGCAGGCGGTGCAGAACATGAATGTAATGTTCGGCCTGCCCGAGACCGCTGGTCTGGAAGGGTTGGCCTTAATGCCATAAAGCCGCTGACCGGCAAAGGGTCTTGTCCGGCATTAAAATCGACCTCAACTTGAGGAGAATTCCATGAGCGCCATGCTTGATACCGCCCCTACTGCCGAAATGGCCATTCCGCCTGC
>JBAUTC010000057.1:0-3750 GCA_049582025.1 Thiomonas sp. | reverse complement strand
TTTATGGATGCCTCCTCTGAACAGATCCACACACTGATGGCTGACCTTGGTGCCCGTGCCCGCGCCGCGTCTCGCGGCATGGCCAAGGCGCCAACGGCGGCAAAAAACCAGGCGCTGCTCGCCTTGGCTGAGGCCATCCGCGCCCATCGCCCGGCCCTGCAGGACGCCAATCTGCGCGACCTGCATGCCGCCCGCGAAGCCGGACTGGAGCCGGCGTTCGTTGACCGCCTGACCTTGAGCGACAAGGTGGTGGAGCAGATGGCCCAGAGTTGCGACCATGTGGCCGCACTGCCCGACCCGGTCGGGGAAATCGACGGCGTATTGCGCCGTCCCAGCGGCATCAGTGTGGGACACATGCGAGTGCCGCTGGGTGTGTTCGGCATGATTTATGAAAGCCGCCCGAATGTCACCATCGAGGCCGCGTCGCTGGCAATCAAATCGGGGAACGCCGTGATCCTGCGCGGCGGCTCGGAAGCAATCCACAGCAATCGCGCGCTGACTGAACTGGTGACGCAGGCGCTGCAGTGCGCGGGGCTGCCCGCCGATGCGGTGCAGCTGGTGCCAACCACAGACCGTGCCGCCGTCGGCGCGCTCATCGCCATGCCGCAGTTTGTCGACGTCATCATCCCGCGCGGCGGCAAGGGGCTGATCGAGCGCATCAGTGCCGAGGCCAGAGTCCCGGTCATCAAGCATCTGGACGGCAACTGCCATGTGTATGTGGACAGCGGCGCCGATCTGGACATGGCCGTGCGCGTGACCGACAACGCCAAGACCCAGCGTTACAGCCCGTGCAACGCTGCGGAATCCCTGCTTGTGGCGGCAGACATCGCTCCGGCGTTCCTGCCGCGCATCGGCGCGGTATTCATACAGAAGGGCGTCGAAATGCGCTGCTGCCCGGGCAGCCGCGCATTGCTCGCGACCATGCCTGGAGCGGGGCCGCTGCTGCGCGACGCCAGCGAAGCGGATTGGAGTACCGAATACCTGGCCCCCATCATTTCCATCAAGCTGGTAGACGACGTGGATGCCGCCATTGCGCACATCAACCGTTATGGGTCGCAGCACACCGACGCCATCCTCACCCGCGACCACCCCCGGGCCATGCAGTTCCTGCGTGAGGTTGATTCGGCCAGTGTGATGATCAACGCGTCCACCCGCTTCGCCGACGGCTTTGAGTACGGCCTCGGTGCGGAAATCGGCATTTCCACCGACAAGTTCCACGCCCGCGGCCCGGTCGGCCTCGAAGGGCTGACCAGCCTGAAGTGGGTGGTGCTGGGTGACGGTGAAATCCGCCCCTGAATCAATGCCTGAGTCCACATGACCGCACCGCGCATCGACACTGCCGTTCTCACCCTGCCCACTCTTTTGCGGATCAACGGAGCCATTGGCGCCGGATTTGGCATGCTCAGCGCCTTGCTGACCGCCATTTTCAAATGGCGTGACTTCAATGGGTTCGAGCTGCTGGCCATCCTGCCTGGCGCGGTCTTTTTCAACACCCTGGCGCTGCTGTTCGTCACCCTGGTGGGCTATTGGCTCTACCGCTGGCTGGCAGAGCGGCAGCGCTGGAGTCTGCATCACCTGCACACTCGGCGCCCCCATCCGCACAAGCCGGCCTGAACATACCCCTACTAGGAGACAGCATGAATCCACGTGACCGCATCAAACTGCTTGGCGCCGGTCTGATTGGGCTGGGCGGCGCCACTCTCGCGCAAGCCCAGACGCAAGGGCCAGTGCCGGCCGAGCAGATTTCCAGCGCACCGTGGAAGGTGGCCATGCAGATCAGCGACAGCCTGGAGCAGGCCTACGAAGGTTTGGTCAACATCCAGAACGTGCTGGAACTTGATCCAAAAATGCAGTTCATCGTCGTGGGTTACGGCAAGGCGATCCGCTTTCTGCTCAACGGTGCGAAGACCCCGCAAGGCGCACTGTTTGCGGGAATGATCGGCGACCTGGCGAACAAGGGCGTGCAGTTCAAGGCTTGCAACAACACCCTGACCTTCCTCAAGATTCCGCAAAGTGAGCTCGTGCTCGAAGCCACCGTCGTGCCCGCTGGCGTGTACGAGCTGGTGAAACTCCAGTCCGAGGGTTGGTACTACATCAAACCTTGATCCTCCCAGGACGGCGCGGCGACACGCTGATGTTGCCACCCGCGACCGACCTGACTTTCGACGCGGCCACCGAGCTGCAGGGTCTCGTCAACCCCGGATTGTGCGGCGCGCTGTTCGCAGGCATGATGATCGGATTGATTGCACATTGGCCCTATTTTTCGCTGCAACGCCAGAAGAGCGCGAAGCGACAACCATCCGATGGAGGAGACATATGGAAAACACACCCAATCGCCGCAAGGCCTTGACCGCTGGTGCCGTGGGCGCTGCCGCACTCATGGTGAGCACCTCTGCACGGGCACAGGGCCGGGCAGACAAGGAAGGCCCCGTGAAGGTCGTCTATCACGTCACTCAGGGCGATGCGCAAGGCTCGCGCTGCCTGGGCAATGTCCGCAACCATCTCGCTGCCGATCCCACCGCCAAGATTGTGGTCGTGGGCAATGGCGCAGGAATCGATTTCATGCTCAATGGCGCGGTGGACGGCAAGGGTGCCGAATATTCGGGCCTTGTCGGCGGCCTCGCGGCGCAAGGCGTGTCGTTCCGCGTCTGCAACAACACCCTGAACAATCGCAAGATTTCGAAGGACCGGGTCTTGCTTGACGCCACGATCGTGCCTTCGGGCGTGGCCGAAGCCACCAACCTGCAGTACCGCGAGGGCTACGCCTACATCTGCCCCTGAACAAGAGACTGTGGTTTTCCTGCCGCGCTGTTGTGTTGTTCACCAGCGCGGCTTTTTCATGCCTGCCCCGATAATGTGCGGGTGACCCTTTCTCCCCCACACTCCTCATCCACGCCTGCCCTGCGTCCCTTGTGGCGTGATCTTCTTGGCTGCGCGCAACTGGTGGGCGCGGTACAGGCGGGCACATCGCTCTCCACTGCCCTGCCCTTGTGCGCCGCGCGCAACAAATGGGATGCCTCCCAACGCGGCGCGGCGCAGGCGCTGAGTTTTGCTGTGCTGCGTCACCTCGGCACGGCGCGCGCGCTGCTCGCCGAGTTGCATCCCAAGCCTGTCCATCCACCTCTGCTGCGTGATGTGCTGCTGAGCGCGCTGGTGCTCCTTTTGCCGGACGCCCCGGCGCAGTACGCCGCGCACACCGTGGTGAACCAGGCGGTCGAAGCCTGCAAGCGCACCCCGGAACTGCGCCATGCCGGGGGCTTTGCCAATGCGATATTGCGACGTTTCGTGGCCAACCCGGCCCTGCGCGATACCGTGCAGGCGTCCTCGGTCGTGGCACGCTGGAATCATCCGGACTGGTGGATACAAGCGCTGCAAGCCGCCTACCCGGCCCACTGGGAAGACCTGCTTGACGTCGCCCAGCGCCAACCGGCGATGACACTGCGAGTGAACACCCGTCGAATCTCCCGCGCCGATTACCAGACTGCGCTGTCCGACTGCGGGCTGCAGAGCTCGGCGCCGAGCGAGGGCCTGCTCGATCAGGCGCTCATTCTGGCGCAGCCGGTTGCGGTGGAGCGCCTGCCGGGATTCGAGGCCGGTTGGGTGAGCGTGCAGGACGCCGCTGCGCAGTACGCCGCCCCGCTGCTTGACGTGCAGCCTGGCCAGCGTGTGCTCGACGCCTGCGCAGCGCCGGGCGGCAAGACCGCGCATCTGCTCGAACGCAACGATTGCGAGGTGCTCGCAATCGACAAG
>JBAUTC010000056.1:0-13400 GCA_049582025.1 Thiomonas sp. | reverse complement strand
GGCAGGGAATCAGCGGGAGCGGACATCGGGGATCGGGAGCAAGACACAGAGGCGCAGGATACCCAAGCGCAGGGGTCAGTCCGCAGTCAATTCGCCAGGCAGAGGCCAGCCGAGCAGCTCGGCCAGTCGGTTGACCACCCATTGCGCCTCCGTGGCATCGACGCCGGAGTCTGGCGCGCGCAGGCCGCGATACACCCGCACCAGCACGTCGTCGTCAGTGACATGCAGGCCGGACTTGATCTCCGCGGCGTGCTCCGTGAGCAGCGTGGCAAGATCTTCGCAAAACTCGTAGCGGGCGGTGATGACTTCGCGCGGCGCGTTCGGCCGGGTGCGGTGCGGTTCCAGGTAGAGCGCGATGAACGAGGGCGGAACAACGAGTTGCGAGTCGTCGGACATCATTCGAACCCGACCAGCGGATGCGGCTGGTAAGGCGCCTCCAATGCGGCGCGTTCGGCAGTGCTGAGAGACACCGACACGGCCGCCGCGGCATCGTCCAGATGCTGCGGCCTGGACGCGCCGATGATGGGCGCCACCACGCCGGGGGTGTGCAGCAGCCAGGCTAGCGCCAGTTGCGCGCGGGGCAGCCCCCTTTGCACGGCCAACAGTCCCAGGGCGTCGGTCACTTCGCGGTCGTTGTCTTGCGTGCGCTCGAACAACGTAGCCCCGAACGCGTCGCTGGCGATGCGCGGGGTGTCCTCGCCCCAAGGCCGTGCCAGACGCCCGCGAGCCAGCGGACTCCAGGGCAGCACGGCCACGCCCTGGTCACGACACAGCGGCAGCATCTCGCGTTCCTCCTCGCGGTAGAGCAGGCTGAGTTCGGGCTGCATGCTCACAAAGCGCGTCCAGCCGTGGCGTTCGGCTACCTGCTGGGCCTTGGCGAACTGCCACGCATGCATGGACGAGGCGCCGATGTAACGCGCCTTTCCTGCCTTGACCACGTCGTGCAGCGCTTCCATGGTTTCCTCGATCGGGGTGTCCGGATCCCAGCGATGGATCTGGTAGAGATCCACATAGTCCATGCCCAGACGCTTCAGGCTGGCGTCGATCTCGAAAAGGATGGCCTTGCGCGACAGACCGCCGACATTGGGCGCCCGCCGAGACGGGAAGCGCACCTTGGTGGCCACCACGATCTCTTCGCGGCGTGTGAACTCGGGCAGCACACGCCCGAGGATTTCCTCCGAGGTGCCATCGGAATAGGAATTGGCGGTATCGAAAAAATTGATGCCCAACTCCACGGCCTGACGGATCAGGGGGCGGCTGGCGGCCTCGTCCAACGTCCAGGGATGGCTGCCGCGCTCGGGCACCCCATAGGTCATGCAACCGAGGCAGATGCGCGAAACGACAAGGCCGGTGTGGCCCAGGCGGGTGGTGTCCATGCAAGTCTCCTTTTAGCGGGCGCAGATCCGCGCAAAGCGTCATTGCAGCATGACCGCCGCCAACCTGCAGGGCAGACGCTGGCAGCTGCGCCCTCGCGGCGCTGCCTTATTGCGCAAGCGGGCCTGGGGAACTGGCACACACGGCGGACAGGAGCAGATCATTGGCGGCAAGCTGCTGCCATTGCGGATTTGCGGGCAGGCCATCGGGCTGGAAGCCCTTGCCTTCGACCATGGTCATGCGCGCTTCGGTGCAATCCATCAGCATGGGTACCGAGTGCGCGGGCTGGTAACGGGAAAACAGGTACAGCGTGAACAACACCAGATCGGGATGCGCCGGATTGCGCATGAACCCCGCAGGATCAACCGCGGTGAACCGCTGCACGATGGGCCAAAGGTAGGACCAGGGGGCCAACAGCGAATCGACGCGCACCTTCTGCACCACCACCGCGCCTTTGGGCAGGGTTTGCGCGGTGCGCGCCGCCCACGAGTAGTCGGTGTAGACCGTGTAGGCGAGGATGGCGAGACCAGCCACGGCGGGAAGGGCATAACGCGGGGGCTTGCGCTTGAAGGTGCGGAAACCGGCCCAGACGAAGAGCGCGGCGATGGCGCCCATGAGCAGACTGACGAGGAGATTGACGGTCATGAAAGAACAGACGAGAACACGGCTCAGACGCGGGCGCTGATGCCGTAGTGGTTGGACAGGGCGGCCTGCTGGGTCTTGACCACGCGCAACGCATCACGCAGGTGGGCACGCTCCAGGGCCGCGAGTTCGCGCGGAATCAGCCAATTGTCGGGCTTGCCGCCTGCACGCACCTGTTGCGCCTGATGGCGCAGGCGCACGCGGGAAATCACGTCCAGCGCTTCCGTCAGGTCGCGCAGGCCTTCCTGGCTGATGCTGCTGCCCTGAGTTGCTGCGGCCAGACGCTCTACCGTATTGACTGCGGCGGCCCCGACCTGCAGGGCGTACAGGCGCGCCAGATCGACTATCGGCACCACACCGGCATGCTTCAGGTCGAGTCGTCCGGCATGGGCGCCGCGCCAGGCGGGGTGGAGCCCGCCGAACCAGTTCAGCGGCGGCCGATGAGTGAGCGCATTGCTTGCCATATGCGCCTGGAAAATGGTGCTGGCGCGGGCGCGCACCAAGGTGTCCTCCTGCAGTGCATCGAGCAGCGCGGCGCTGCCGTCGATCGCCCGCAGGTCGAACATCACGCTGGCCAGCATCTGGGCCCGGGGATCCGGCTGGTCGATCCATTGCCGGAAGTAGCTGCGCCACACGCCGAGCGGCTGGCGCCAGCGTGGCGTGACCGCCATCATCTCGCCGGGGCAATACACATAACCGCACGCATTCAGGCCATCGCAGACCTGCCGGGCAAGGGCAGAAAAGTAAGCCCCGTGCGCCTGCGCGTCATAGGTATCGCCGAGGATGAGGCAGTTGTCCTGATCCGACACGCCGGTCTGCTCTTGCCGGCCTTGCGAGCCACAGGCTGCCCAGGTCCAGGGGATGGGTGCGGGCCCCAGGTCGCGCTGCGCGATGGACAACAGTCGCCGCGTGACGGCGTCAGCCACGCTGGTGATGAGCCGCCCGGTCGCCACGGGATCAACGCCGCCTTCGACCAACTGGACCAGAAGTTGCGGCAGCGCGGCCACCGCGTTCTGCAGCGCCGGGAGGTCGTCGCAATGCGCGATGTCGGCCACCATGAACAGCGCCGAAGATGCCTGGCGGCGCACGAAATCGCTGTGCGTGAGAATCCCCACCAGTTTCCCGCCATCGAGAATGGGCAGGTGGCTGATGCCGTGCCGCACCATGGACAGCAGCGCATCCACCCCGCTGTCGCCCGGTCGCAAGGCGATGACCGGCGCGCTCATGCGCTCAGCCACCGGCGGCGGATCGCAGCCCTCGGCATCGGCCAGCCAGTTGCGCAAATCGCGCAGGGTGAGAATGCCGACAACAGAGTCGCCCGAGACAACGGGCAGGCAGGAAATCCGCTGCTCGCGCATGCGCCGCGCCGCCTGCCGCAAGTCGGCGTCCGCGACGATGGTCACCGGGTCGCGGTGCATCAGCCGGTCGACCGGCACGGCAAGGCCAGAGAGTTCACGCATCCTGGTCGTCCACAGTCACAAAGCAGCGCCGAGCGCCACCACGCAATGCAAGGCCGAGTCCCGCAGGCCGCTGTGCGTGCAGTGCGCTCAGAGCAAAAACCCCGCCTCGCGGGCGGGGACGAAAGACAGGAGGCGGCAGACCCTGTCCGCCGCCGTCCCGATCAGTGGGCGGCCACCGGAGCCGTTGCGCCACCGGGTGAACGGATGTGTTCCACCAGATCCTGCACATGCTGCGGAGGCGGGGCCGTCACACGCGACACTGCCCAGGACACGACGAAGTTGACCAGTGCGCCCACTGCCCCGAAAGCCTCCGGTGAAATGCCCAGGAACCAGTTGTCGCGGACATTCTTGGCCATTTCGGTGCCGGGGATGAAAAACCAGCCCTTGAACCAGAAGATATACAGCAGGGTAATGCCGATGCCGGCCAGCATGCCGAGGACTGCCGCCGTACCACCGATGCGCTTGCTGAAGATACCCATCATTAGCGCGGGAAAGATCGACGAAGCCGCCAGACCGAAGGCCAGAGCCACCACCTGCGCGGCGAAACCGGGCGGGTGCAGGCCGAGGTAGCCGGCAACCAGGATGGCGCCGGCCATCGCCACGCGGGCAGCTTTCAACTCACCCTTCTCGGAAATACCCTTGGCGAACATGCCCTTGAGCAGGTCATGCGACACCGCTGATGAGATGGCCAGCAGCAGGCCCGCCGCGGTGGACAACGCCGCCGCCAGACCACCGGCAGCCACCAGAGCGATCACCCAGTTGGGCAGATTGGCGATTTCGGGGTTGGCCAGCACCATGATGTCGTTGTCGACCTTGACCATCTCGTTGCCCTTCCAGCCGAACGACTCGGCCTTCGCGGCGAACTCCTTGTTCTTGTCGTTGTAGTACTGGATGCGGCCGTCGCCGTTCTTGTCCTGCCACTTCAGCAGGCCGGTCTCCTCCCATTTCTTGAACCATGTCGGGCGATCGGCGTAGGCCAGATTGCCGTCGGGCGAACCTACCGCGCCGGTCTGAATGGTGTTGGTGAGGTTCAGGCGGGCCATCGAGCCCACGGCCGGCGCGGTCAGGTACAGGAGCGAGATGAACACCAGCGCCCACCCGGCCGAGGTGCGCGCATCGCGCACGCGGGGCACGGTGAAGAAGCGGATGATCACGTGCGGCAGACCGGCGGTGCCGATCATCAGCGACAGGGTGTAGAGCAACATGTTCAACGTATTACTCGTGTCCGACGTAAACGCCTTGAACCCGAGATCGCCGATCACCTGGTTCACCTTGTCGAGCAAGTGCATCCCGTCGTGGGTTGTGCCGTACAGGCCCAGCGCCGGAATCGGGCTTCCGGTGAGGTTCATCGAAATGAATACCGCAGGAATGGTGTAGGCAAGGATCAGCACCACGTACTGCACCACCTGGGTGTAGGTGATGCCCTTCATGCCGCCGAGGACCGCGTAGATGAACACCACCGCCATGCCGACGTACAGACCGGTGTTGACGTCCACTTCGAGGAAGCGGGAGAACGCCACGCCGACGCCGCGCATCTGGCCGATCACGTAGGTAATCGAGACGATGATCAGGCAGATCACGGCAACGATGCGGGCGGTCTGCGAGTCGTAGCGCTCGCCGATGAACTCGGGCACCGTGTACTTGCCGAACTTGCGCAGATACGGTGCAAGCAACAGGGCCAGCAGCACATAGCCTCCGGTCCAGCCCATCAGGAACACCGAACCGTCATAGCCGAGGAAGGCGATGAGGCCTGCCATGGAAATGAACGATGCGGCAGACATCCAGTCCGCAGCGGTCGCCATGCCGTTGGTGATGGGGTGAATCCCCCGACCGGCGGCATAGAACTCGCCGGTATTGGCGGCGCGCGCCCAGAAGGCAATGCCGATGTACAGCGCGAAAGTGAAACCCACCACCAGGTAGGTCAATGTTGTCAGGCTCATGTCTTGTCTCCGTCCTGGTTTAGTCTTCTTCCACGCCGTATTCGCGGTCCAGCTTGTTCATACGCCAGGCGTAGAAGAAGATCAGGACCAGGAACACCAGGATGGAGCCCTGGGTGGCAAACCAGAACCCCAGGTCGGTCCCGCCGACGGGAATTCCGGAGAGCATGGGCCGCAGCAGAATGCCGAAGCCATAGGACACCAGCGCCCAGATGACCAGGCAAATGGTCATCAGGCGCAGGTTGGCAGACCAGTAAGCCCGCCCTGCGTTATGTTGCGTTGTCATGTGTCATCCCCTCGGTCGAGTGAAGTTTTGAATCATCTGTCTTGTTACGTTACGCTCTAAAGACATTTCGAAACATTTTTGCCGATGCGGAGCGAACCGTATGGGTCAAAACTTACCAACCCCTGACACAGACGATCGGGACTATCCCTGAATTTCATGGCAGCCTCCATTGGTTGCGCTGCAGCATTTCCAGCATCCACCTCATGGCCCGACATAAAACTCCCCGGCGTCCCGCGGGCGCCACACTCCGTCGCCGGATGTGGGCGGCGTTCTCGCTCGCCGGCCTGGCGGTTGCCGTCGTCATCGCTGGCGCGACGCTTCTGGCCGTGCGCGCACTCGGAGCGCAAGCCCTGGCCCCGCTCGTGTTGTATGAAGGCGGGGCGATTTTTCTGCTGGTGCTGTTGCTGGCCCTGGCGTGGCAGGCTGTGGACGACAAGCTGGCCCGCCCTGCGCTGCAATGGGCCCGCGCCTTGCAAACCATGGCCGCCGCGCCGGGCGTCCAGAAGTCCCTCGCCGATCTGCCTGCGTTGTCCTGGCTGAGTCCGCTCGATGCTGCACTGCAAGAAGTCGCGCAAGCCCTCCACCAGGCGCGCACGGAACAGGATGCACAGCTCGCCGCGGCCACACAGGCCGCCAGTCGTCGTCAATTGCAACTGGAAGCCGTGTTGCGCGATCTCAATGTGGGCGTCGTGGTGTGCAATGCGGGGCATGACGTGCTGCTGTACAACCAGCAGGCCCTGCATGTCCTGCAGGCACCCGTCACTCTGGGGCTCGGCAGGCCGCTGGATGACAGCCTCGATGTGGCACCGGTACGCCAGGCGCTCGACCTGCTGGATGCCTGGCAGTCCGAGCCGGACACGCGTCACGGCCCAACCGAGCCGATCGCCGAATTGCAGCTTTCCGCCCGTCACGCGGGATCGGCCTTGCTCGATGCACGTCTGAGCCGGGTTCGCGATCTCGACGGCCGCGCGACAGGCTATGTACTCACGCTGACGCCTGCGTCACCCCGATCGGTCCGCTTTGCGGCGAACAGCGATGCGCCGCGCATCACCGCGCCCACACCATTGGCGGCACGGCCGGAGTTTTACAACTTCGACCTGTTCTCGCAGCCCGTGCCAACACTGCAGGCGGGCGCAGCGCTGCGGGATCTGCCCTTCGTCGTGTTCGACACGGAAACCACGGGGCTGGAACCATCGCAAGGCGACCGCATGGTGCAGATCGCGGGGGTGCGCGTGCTGCATGGCCGGGTACTCGCAGGCGAGGTGTTCGATCAGCTGGTCAACCCCGAGCGACCGATCCCTGCCCGATCCACCGCGATTCACGGCATCACTGACGCGATGGTCGCGGACGCACCCGACATCACCACAGTGCTCCCCGCGTTCGCGGCGTTCTCGCGCGGCGCAGTGCTGGTGGCGCACAACGCCGCGTTCGATCTCAAATTCATCGCTCTCCAGCAGGACCGCTGCGGCGTGCGTCTGGACAATCCGGTGGTCGACACCGTCCTGCTGTCGGCCTTCCTGTTCGACCACGGCGCACAGCACACGCTCGACGCGCTCTGCGAACGCTTTGGCCTGCAGATCACCGGTCGTCACACCGCACTGGGCGACGCCCAGGCCACGGCCGCGGTCCTTGCCCACATGCTGGATTTGCTCGAAGCCCGCGGTGTGCGCACCTTGGCCGACGCGCTGGAGGTCAGCGCGCGCATGCATGCCATCCGCCGCCGACAGGCGAAATACTGACGCACGCCCGGGTTGCCCCGGAGCTCTGGTCTCAACGCAGCAAAATGGGCTCGTCCATCCCTGGAATCTGCCAGGGAATCTGGCGGCTCTGCAACTGCTCGCTGAAGGCCTTCATGCCACGGTCGTAGTCACCATGTACCAGAAACACCTTGTGCGGCGAACCACAACGCCCCAGCCAGGCCAGCAGTTCGCTCTGCCCGGCGTGCGCGGAAAACCCGTTGATGGTGTGAATCTGCGCCCGCACCTGAATCTCTTCATCGAACAGTCGCACCCGCTTGGCGCCATCGATGATCAGGCGTGCGAGCGTGCCGTTGGCGGCATAGCCGACGAAGATCACGCTGGCGGCCGCATTCCAGAGGTTGTGGCGCAAATGATGCCGCACGCGCCCGCCAGTGGCCATGCCCGACCCCGCCATGATGACTGCGCCACCGCGGATTGTGTTGATGGCCATGGACTCGGAGGTATCGCGTGTCATGCGCAGGCCGGGCAAGGCGAATGGGTCATCGCCCTTCAGCCGCGCAGTGAACTCGGCACGCATGGCCTCCGGGTAGCGGCTGAAGATCTCGGTGGCGGAAATCGCCATGGGCGAGTCGAGGAAAGCGGCGAGATGGCGCGGCAGCTTTCCCTGCTCCATCCCCAGCGACAAGGCATACAGCACCTCCTGGGCACGTTCGAGTGCGAACGTGGGAATCACCACATTGCCGCCGCGCGCATGCGTGGCAGAAATGGCGTCGATCAATTCGTCGATCGACGCCCCCCAGGCGCGGTGGTCGCGGTCGCCATAAGTCGTTTCCATCACCACGAAGTCGGGCGGCGCTGGCGGGGCCTGCGGATCATCGAGCAGCGGACGGCCGGGATTGCCGATGTCGCCGGAGAAGTAGATGGTGTGCGTCTTTTCACTATCGCGGAGCTCGAGAAAGATCGACGCCGAACCCAGAATATGCCCCGCGTTCATGAAGGTTGCCTGCACGCCCTCGGCGATCTCCATGCGCTGGCCATAGCTGGCCGTGCCGTCGAAAAACTCCATGCTGTGAAACGCATCGGCAATGGTGTATAGCGGCTGCGGCTGCGTCTTGTCGCCACGGTGGTGCGCATGACGCTGCGCCCGGCGGGCTTCTTCTTCCTGCAGCCCGGCAGAGTCGGTCAGCACCAGGCGGGCGAGTTCACGTGTGGGCGCGGTGGAGATGATGCGTCCACGGAAGCCCCGTTTCACCAATAGGGGAATGCGGCCGCAATGATCGAGGTGCGCGTGGGTGAGCAGCAGCACGTCGATCGTCGCGGCATCAAAGCCGAAGTCCTGCGCGTTTTCTTCGGCCAACTCGCGCCCCCCCTGAAACAGCCCGCAGTCGATGAGCACGCGCGCATGATCGGTTTCGATCAGGTGGCAGGAGCCGGTCACCTGTTTGGCGGCGCCGTGGCAAGAGAGGCGGATCATGGTTGGAGTCCTTTGACGGGCAAGGGGGAAGGCTGGCCACAGCCAGCCGCTGTAATGTCGAGCACGGCTTGCGCGAGATCGACTTCGAGGGCGATCTGGTCCACTCCGGGAACCTGCACGTCATCGACGGTATTGGTCACCGCGATCTGTGCAGCACCCGCAGCGCGAATCACGTCGAGTGCGTCGCCGGCGAACAGACCATGCACGGCAACGCAAACCGGGGGCTTGGTGTTCGCGTCGCGCAGGTGTTCGAGCGCCGCCACCAGGGTGCGACCCGAGCTGATGATGTCGTCGATGAGAACCGGCGTGCGGCCCGGGTGCAGCTGCAGGTCGGGAATGGTGGAGCGCACGTCGGTGTCGCCAAACCGCGTTTTCTGCATCACCACCACCGGCGCTTCGGCGCGCGCCGCAACATCGGCGGCCCATTGCGCGCTCTCGCCGTCCGGCCCGACGATCAGGGGCTTGTCGACGTGCGCCTTGATCCATTGCGCCATGCGTGGCGCGGCGTGCAGCACATGGCTGCGCAGCGCGTACACCTCGGAGAGTTCGTGGATGCGATGCAGATGCGGATCGACCGTGATCAACCAGTCAAACTGCGCCGACAGCAGGCGGGCGTAGATACGTGCGGATACGGCCTGCCCCGGTTGAAAGCGGATGTCCTGTCGCATATACGCCAGATACGGAGCAAGCAGCCCGACCTGCAACGCGCCCAGTTCACGCAGAGTGCTGGCCGCCATCAGCAGCGGCACGGTGCGGACGTCGGGCTGGTTGAGGGTGCAGACCAGCACGGCCTGACTGCCGGGCGGAGGTGGCTGCACCCGCACCAGACTTTCTCCGTCGGGGAAGGCATGCACGTTGCAGGACATGACGCGCACATCCGCCCTGCCCTGCAACGCCTGGGCCATGGCCTGCGCGCGCGCATCGTTTCCAGGCAACGGATACAGCAGAAGGGGAGCGGACATCTCAACTCTCCAGATGAAGGATGGCTGGGTGATGCTCGACATAGTCCAGGGCATAGGCAAGTTCGCCCCGCGATTCGGCGTGCAGCACGAACAGCGGCTGGCCGCGTTCGACGCGGTCACCCACATGCGCCCCCAGCCACAGCCCGGCTGTCTTGGCATGCGGCGCGCCCGCCAGCTTGGCGGCACGCGCCAGAAGGCGGTTGTCGATGCGCGCCACACGACCGGCCTGTTGCGCCAGCACCGGATGCGTGAACGGCGCCCGACCCGGTTCGCGCAAGCCGCCCTGGGCCCGACAGATTGCCTGAAACTTGCTCCAGGCGCGCCCCTCGGCGAGCGCCGCGGCCGCCATGTCATGCGCCGCCTGACCCTTGGCAAGGCCGCCCAATTCGATGACCGCCGCTGCAACCTGCAAGCCCCGCTGGCGCAGATCATCCGGCGCATCGGGCTGGTTCTGCAATACGGAGAGCACATCATGCGCTTCCAGCGCAGGCCCGACGCCGCGGCCCACCGGCTGGCTGCCGTCGCTGATCAGGCCGTGCAACTTGAGTCCCATCGCGTGAGCGCTCAGTTGCAGCGCGTGCAGCAGCGACAAGGCCTCGGCCTGGCTGCGCACCTTGGCGGTGGGCCCGGTGGGAATATCGATGACCACGTGCGTGGAACCTGCCGCCACCTTTTTCGACAGTACCGAGGCGACAAGCTGGCCTTCGCTGTCCAGATCCAGCGTGCGTTCCACGCGAATGAGAAGATCGTCCGCCGGGCTCATGTTCATCGCTCCGCCCCAGGCCATGCAACCGCCTTCGGCGTCGACCACGCGGCGCATGTCCTCCAGGCTGAGATCCACCCGCGTCATGGTTTCCACCGTGTCCGCGGTACCGGCGGGGGATGTGATGGCACGCGAACTGGTCTTGGGCATGACCAGCCCCAGGCTGGACACGATGGGCACGACGATGGGCGTGGTGCGGTTGCCCGGCAGGCCACCGATGCAGTGCTTGTCGACCACCATGGGCTGCGGCCAGCTCAGGCGGCTGCCGGTATTCACCATGGCTCGCGTCAGGCTGGTGACTTCCGCCGCGTTCATCCGACCGCCCGCACAAGCCACCAGAAAAGCGCCGATTTCCACATTTGACAAGCGCCCGGCCACGACATCGGCGATGACGGCATCGAGTTGGCTTTCGCTCAAATGCTGGCCGTAAATCTTCGCCCGCACATGGCTCATGCTGTCGCTCGGCTGGGCGTAGCGAAAATGCAGTCGCTCCCCCTCCACCGGTGCGAGCAAATGCCACGCCGACTCCGACAGCCCCACCTCGTCAGCTGCAAGCAGATCACCCGCGGTGAGAATGTTCAGGGTGGCAATGATGCTTCCTTGCCGTCCGATCACTTCGATGCGCGCATGCGCCTCGAAACCCTCGGCGCGGCACACCGGGGAATCCGCCCGCAAGACCACTACCGGCTCGTGATGGGTGTCCACTCCGAGCCTGAGTGGGCGCAACGACAGACCGGCGCCGTCCTCCAGATCCGGCTTGTTTTGATTGAGTGCTTGCATTTTCCGGGGCTTCGATTCTGTTGATCCTGCCCCCGTGCACAGAGCCACCGGGGCTGACTTCAAACAACGTCACCTTCAGGCTAGTCCGCCCCTCCATGCCTGACAATATCAGACAAACCCCTGCTGGTCATTTGTCGATCGGTGATGATCTACATCAACCGAATCACCCACAACCCATGGCACCGGGCGCCGAAGCGAGGCGCCCCAGGCCGTCGCACCGGTTGATGCGGCCGCTCATGGGGCGTTCACCACCTGTTCGGCCAGCCACGCCGTGAGTCTCTTGCTCGCTGCCTTGCGAGCGTCCGCATTCAAGGTCTGGTGCACCATGGCGTGCCAGTCCCGCGCGTCCTCTGCCTCGTCGCCATACCCTTGCAGGAACGCTGTGAGTGGACAGGAACCCAGCGCTTGCCCCTTGTGGCGCGCGCCGTCGTGCGCGTACTGCCAGTGATACGCCAAGGCACCGAGGGCGCTCGCGATGGACAATCCCGATGCATCGTCACCATTGGTGCCGGCGGACCGGCTCAAGGCATGCAGCATGGCCCATTCCTGCAGTTGTTCGGCGGGCATCGGATGCGCAAGCCCGTAGCCTTGGCCGAAGTTGGCGCCGAGAATGGTCACCGCCTCGATGATGGCGGCATTCTCAGCGCCCTCGACCACGACCTCTTTCTCGAAATCCTGTCCGATCTGCACCACGGTACGCACCAGGCCCAAGGCTTTGACCGGATCACGCTTGATATCCTGGATGATCCCCTGATCGATCTTGATCACATCAAAGGGCAGGCTGGCCAGGCGCTTCAGACTGCTGAAACCCGATCCAAGATCATCGATCGCCAGACGCACACCCAGGCGCCCCAGGGTCACGATGGCCTCGTCGCGCAACGCCTCATCCACTTCCTGCGATTCCAGCAACTCCAGCACGAGATGGTGCGGCGCCACGCCGTTGTCGCGTAGCGCTTCCTGGACCCACAGCGCGCAATCCGGGTGCAGCAGGGTGGATGGCGGCAAATTCAACGAAATGTCCAGTTCCATCCCCTGTCCATGCCACTGCGCCAACCAGCGCAGGCTTTGCGACAGCCCCATGCGGAACAGGGCGTCCAGATCGGCTTCTCGCAACGCCGGCAGGAATAGGCCCGGCACGATGACCTTGCCCTCGGGCGAGAGAAGTCGGGCCAGGGCCTCGACTTTGCTCAGCCGTCCATCGCGCAGATCGATAACCGGTTGCACGTACATGCGCAAGCCGTCCGCGTAAAGCCATTGGCGGTACAGAGCAGCGTCCCGCTGGCCAACGGCGGGCTGGCGCTTGCGCAGCAGATCGTCAACCAGATTCCAGCGGTTTTGCACCGCGGTCAGGAAGGTTCGTCCTTGCTGGGTGTCGAACTGATTGGGATAAGCACCGTAGAGCACGAGCACTGAATCCGTCTGCCCGGCGCGCATCAGTGGAATGGCCGCCATGCTGCGGATGCCCAAGCGCGCGGCGATACCCTCCCAAGGTGCCAGTTCCGGGCGACTCTCATAACCCTTGGTCGTCATGATCGTTTCGGTGCGCCAGGCCTGCGCGGACATGCCTTTGCCATTGTCGCTGTTGGCATCCAGCGAGGGCTGCAGATCTGGGGTCGACAAAGCTTGTGTCACATCCTTTGCCAGTCGCCCGCCGCTCGCCAGCACGATGAACAGCCCTTGTGCGTTGGGGCGCAGCAGCCCCGCGCACTCGATACCGGGCAACGCCCCGAGCGCCTGCAGCTTGGCATCGATGACTTCAATCCACGCCTGGCCGGGTCGGGGCAGGGCTCGCGCCAGATAATCGTTGTAGGCGTTCTGCACCAGAAGCATGGCATCGAGCTGGCTCTGCAAATCGATCTGGATGCGGGCGTCGAAGACGCGCTGCAATCGGTAGCGCTCGCGCGCTGGGAGTTCTCCGGCGTCCAGATGCCAGTGCAGCAGATCGCGGTAGAGCTGCATCGACGCGCTGAGCCACGAAGGGGCCACCCCCACCAGGGTGTGCAATCCGCCAAGGTGCCGGGC
>JBAUTC010000055.1:0-3102 GCA_049582025.1 Thiomonas sp. | reverse complement strand
TGTCGGCCAGCAGCCACAGGTTGATGTGGTTGAGCGCAAACGGCAGGCCCATGCGCAGCCAGCGCAGGCCGGGCGCGAGCTCGATGCTCTCACCGAGGGCGGGCGTGGCATCGCCGAAGGGGTAGTGGATGGGATTGGCAGTGGACGTCTTGGTCATGGCGGGGGCGGTGTGTGAGGGATCTTGTTGCCTTGCGGCAAGGAATTACACTTGACGTTAACGTCAACTGGAATCGAGTATAGGCAAGCATGCAAGACGCTGCAGTCCCGTCCACCACGCCCACCTTCACCATTGGTGAACTCGCGCGGGAGTTCGATCTCACCACCCGCGCCATCCGCTTCTACGAAGAAGCGGGGCTGCTCTGCCCACAACGCCGGGGTCGGTTGCGGGTCTACACCCAGGGCGACCGCACACGGCTCAAGCTGACCCAGCGCGGCAAGCGCCTGGGGCTGAGCCTGGCCGAGATCAAGGAGCTGGTGATGATGTACGAGTCACCGCGGGACACCGCGCCCCAGCTGCGCCGCTACCTGCAGGTGCTCGGGGACCACCGCGCCGACATCGAGGGCCGCATGGCCGACCTGCGGGCGACGCTGGACGAGATTCGCGCCTATGAGTCCGAGGCGCGGGCGTTGCTCAAGAAGCAGGGCGGATGAGTCGCCGCGGGTCTGGCCTCGCTGAGTGATTCTGCTTGAGGCCGTCCCTACCGTGTAAAGAGCCGGAAGCGCTCGTTGTGATCGCCGGGACGGCCTCCCTGCCAGACCTCTCGCCAGGGCATTCCGGGCGCCGGGATGCGATCAGACGCATGGTCCAGAACGAGCAGCGCTCGACAGGTGCTCCGCTCTTGGGTGGACGCGGCAATGACCTGCCGCAGCCCGGTGTAGTAGTCCAACATGGCGCGCTCCGATTCGCCCAAGCCATCGGTCAGGACACATTCAGCGTTTGTCGGCACTTTGCGGTCCATGGCGGTGAAGGTCGCGCGGTAGCTTCGGGCATCATTCACCCAGGGGAGCAGCAAGAGGTTGAGCGTTCCCCACATGAGGGTGAGCCCGGCAAACCACATGAGCAACGCCCCGGCTTCTCGTTTTGCCGCCAGCCGGACGGCCAGCAGCCAGAGGACTGCGAGCCCAAACGCCGCGATTGCGGAAATGACCGACAGACGCAGCGTCTGCTCGAGCGGCAACCATTTTCCGAGTCCGAATGTGGCGACATCCCCGTGTCCGCTCACCATTGCCAGCCAACGGATCCAGATGACCACGGTCGCTGCAGAGAACAGAAGAATGCTGGCTGTCGCCCAGGCGCGATCCATTGCATCCGGCAGCCTGACCCGGGCAGCCAGCAGCGCCAATGCTGGCAACATCGGCAACAGGTAGATGTCGCGCAAGACCGACGAGTACCACAATGTGACGACGAAGATCACCACGTAAAGCGCCAGGACCCCAATGGCCGGATCGATCTGATCCAACCGTCTGCGCCCGTGCACGAAAGCGGCGATTGCGCCCGCGATGGCCACCCAGGCGGCTGGAAAGGTGAGGCCGAGCAAGGCGACCACGGCATCCCAGTCAGTACCTCGGGCGCCACCCAGGTGCGCGAATCCGAAATAGCGGCCAAAGTTGTTGTCCCAGATCCAGAGAATGAACAGGCTCTCCGAGTCCCGCCAGAAGGCGATCGGCCAGATCAACAGCCATGGAAGCGCCGCGAGGAATGCCCAAGCGAGCATGGCGGCGTAGCGGCGACTGCGAAACGCGGGAAACACGGTCGCCAGCAGGCAGGTAATCCCGACGACGCCCGGCACCAGAAGACCCTTGCTCATGAATGCAACACCGATGCCGGTGCCCAGAAGCAAGCCGCTGCCCAGCGGCGTCATCGGCAATCTGTGCCTCAGTCCGTCGGCGCCGACGGGCCGAATCGACGGAGCGGAACCGTGTTCGTTGACGAATCCAACCAGCGCCGCCAGGCACAGAATTGCACCGGCGGTAAACGGGATGTCGGCCGTCAGCTTGTGCAAATGTTCAACCGAGCCCAGCGTCCCCAGAAACCACAAGCTCGCACGCAGGCCGCCCCCCAAGGGGCTGGCATCTCTGCCGACCAGTGCGTCTCCCGTCAGCTTGAGCACCCACAGCATCAACAACACCCAGGCCAGCACGGCCAACTGCGCACCCTGAAAAAAAGGCAGCCAGTCCTCTGTGGCTCGGGCCGTCAACGCCGCTGTCCAGTACATCAGCGGTGGCTTCTCCACGAACGGAACCCCGGCAATCCGCGGCACGATCCAATGGCCGCTATGGGCGAAGCCGAGGGCCATCCCGACCGAGTAGGGCTCATCCGCCTTCCAGGGGTCTCGGCCAAACATCCCGGCGACGACAAGGATCAGCACAAGCGCCGCAGCGTAGATGGCGAGTCGGTGCCTGCGCGCGGCGCTTTGGCTTGCGATGGTGTTCAGCGCGGGAAAGGCTTCGTTGTCTGCCGCGCCAACGGCAATTGCGGCATTCTGATGAAGGCTTTCTACTGCGGGATCTTGCATGCATGCACCTGGTGTTGTCTGCCGTATTGCCGACGCCCATTGTGGGGGCATGCGTCAATGATGCCGACGGATGGAAGACTCAAATTATCTACGCAGATCTTCACAATCTGCCTGCCCAGGACGCCGGCAAGCTCTGCCGCCTCGCAACTTCTGCGGTCCCCCATCATGCCGTTCGGCATCGGTGAGAGCGCCTGGCACCGTCGCATTGCATGGAGCCACCATGAATTGGTCCGCTCAGCAGACTTCAAGCTTTGCGCATGCGCGCACTCGCCTCTGTCAGAGGTTGGGTTGCGGCGATTCCTGCTGTCGATGTGTGCACGGCGATCACAACGAGCAGTCTGACATTGCAGACTTGGAATTCGGACCACGAGTTCAACGTGATTTTGGCCAGCGTCTGATGGAGAGCAGGCAAGGATCGGCTGCCAGTTTCCCGAAAGCGCTCTGTGCTGGCGCCTGCCGCCGATGTGACGGGAGTAGTCTGCGAGCCAATATTTACGTTGACGTAAACGGAAGGTAAGATCCGGCGTATCACGCCTGCCGCCAGAGCAGCGCACCCGGAGACTGACAATATGATCACCGCCCCCGC
>JBAUTC010000054.1:0-5196 GCA_049582025.1 Thiomonas sp. | reverse complement strand
ATGGCGCTTGACGCCCAGGGCAATATTTTCGTGGCCGACTATGTGAACAGCGTGGTGCGCAAGCTGGGGACGGACGGCAAGGTCACCATCGTCGCCGGACAGGTCGAGCAACGCGAGGCCCGCAACGGCCCGGCGCTGCAGGCGCGCTTCTACTCGCCGGAATGCGTGGCGGTGGCGACGGACGGCACGCTGTTCGTCAGCGACTCCGGCAGCAACACCGTGCGACGCGTTGGGCGCGACGGCATGGTGAGCACGCTGGCGGGAAAGCTGGAGGCTGAGGGTTTTGCCGATGGCGTTGGCGCCAAGGCGCGGTTCAACCACCCTGTCGGGCTGGGCGTGAACGCACAGGGCGTGGTGTACGTGGCGGATGCCTACAACAGCACGGTGCGCCGCATCAGCGCACAAGGCGTGGTCAGCACGCTCGCCGGATCGCCGGGCGACAGCGGCTGGCGCGATGGGCGCGGAGCGCAGGCGTTGTTCAACACCCCGGTAGGGCTGACGCTCGATGGGGAGGGCAATGTGTTCGTCAGTGAATACTTCAACAATGTCATCCGGAAAATCACCCCGGACGGCGAGGTGAGCACCTTTGCCGGCAAGCCTGGCAAGGGAGGCTTTGCCGATGGCAAAGCAGGGGATGCGCTGTTTCTGCACCCGCAAACCCTGTCGTTCGCACCCGATGGCAGCCTGATTCTGGCCGACACCGGCAATAACCGGGTGCGTCGCATCGCCCCGGAGGGTGAAGTTTCCACACTGGCTGGCACCGGCGAAGGGGAGAAAATCACCACGGGCGCACTGCCCGGCGGCTTGCACCTGCCCTATGGTGTGCTGGCGCTGGCCGATGGCTCGGTGCTGATGACCGGGCTGAACGCAATCTTGCGCATTCTGCCTGCCACGTTGCTCAGAACCTGAGCGTTTCGCTCAATTGATGGCAGGTTCCGCGGCGTCGAACTGCACCAGATCGACCCGCGGGGCGGGCTTCCAGCCGCGCTTGCGGTGCTCGACCACCACATTGGTATAGATGCCGCCACGAACATACCAGCGCGCGGTCACGCGCAGGAAGCGCGGCTGCATCGCCTTGACCAGATCGTCGAGGATGGTGTTGGTGACCTTTTCGTGAAACGCGCCTTCATTCCGGTAACTCCACATATAGAGCTTGAGGCTCTTGAGCTCGACGCACTTCTTGTCCGGGATGAAGTCGATGTCGAAACGCGCGAAATCCGGTTGTCCGGTGAGCGGGCACAGGCAGGTGAACTCGGGCACCTGCATGTGAATGTGATAGTCCCGCTCGGGGGCGGGGTTGGGGAATGTCTGCAGGGACTTGCTGGCTTTAGTCGTCATGTTGTCGAGTTTTGAAGGTCGATTGGGTTGCGTTCAGAACGTGTCTCCAGGCTCAGGATGCGGTGCTCTGACGCTGGCGGGCACGCTCCAGCGCGGCTTGCAGCAGCGCGCTCTTGCGGTCGGCGGAAGGAGTGGGCGGAACTGGGCCTGCTGTCCCGGCCTGTTCTGCCGTTACAGCCTGCGCCAGTTGGCGGGAATGACTCTGTAGGTGGCGGGCGTAGCGCTGCCGGGCTTCGACCGATTGCTCCGGACCCCAGGTATTCCAGCCGGTCTGGACGGCCTGGGTGGCGTCGGGCAGCGGTTCCATGCTGATGCAGTCGACCGGACAGGGCGGCAGACAGAGTGCACAGCCCGTGCACCACTGTGAGATCACGGTGTGCATGCGTTTCGACACACCGGCGATGGCATCCACCGGGCAGGCCTGGATGCACAGTGTGCAGCCGATGCACTGCGCCGGGTTGATCACCGCTAGTTGGCGCGGAGCTTCGGCACCGCATTCGGGGTCGAGCGCCAGGGCGGGACGATGCAGCAGGTCAGCCAGCCTTTGGATGCCCTGCATGCCGCCGGGTGGGCACCGGTTGATCTCAGCTTGCCCGCTCGCGATGGCCTGGGCATAGGTGGCGCAGTCCGGATAGCCGCAGCGGGTGCACTGTGTTTGCGGAAGGAGGGCGTCGATTTGCGCGGCCAGCGCGCCGAGCGGGTTCGGCATGGGCAAAGGTGTTCAGGCGCGTGCGCGGGTGCGAGTGGTCTTGCGCGGTGGGTCACCGGCCGCGCCCCGCGGATGCGCGGCGATGAAGTCGCGCACCACCGGATAGACATTTTCGCGCCAGCGGCGTCCGGCGAAGATGCCGTAATGCCCTGCACCTTCGGCAACGTAATGCTGGCGGCTGACGGAGGCGATGCCGGTGCACAGATTGTGTGCGGCCTCGGTTTGGCCTGCGCCGGAAATGTCGTCGAGTTCGCCTTCGATGGTGAGTAGCGCGGTGCGATGGATGTCTTGCGGGCGCACGGGATCGCCGTCAACCGTCCAGGTACCGTTGACGAGGCCGAAATCCTGGAACACCAGCTTGATGGTGTCGAGATAGTAATCTGCGTCCATGTCGAGCACGGCGTTGTATTCGTCGTAAAAGCGGCGATGCGCTTCGGTGTCGTCGTTGTCGCCGCGAATCAGGTCCAGGAAATAATCGTAGTGTGAGCTGAGATGGCGGTCGGGGTTCATCGCCACGAAGCCGGTGTGTTGCAGAAAGCCCGGATAGACGCGCCGACCCGCGCCGGGGTAGTTGGCGGGCACGCGGTAGATCACGTTGTTCTCGAACCACTCGTAGCTTTTGCCCATCGCCAGGTTGTTGACCGCCGTGGGCGATTTGCGCGCATCGATGGGGCCACCCATCATGATCATGCTGCGCGGGGCAATCTTGCCAGCACTGGCCATGAGGGAAATGGCGCCGAGCACCGGGACGGTGGGCTGGCAGACCGACATGACATGCACGTCCGGACCGATGGTTTCGATGAACTCGCGGATGTAGGCCACGTAATCGTCCAGGCCGAAGCGGCCTTGCTCAGTGGGCACCATGCGGGCGTCAGTCCAGTCGGTGATGAACACCTTGTGGTCGTGCAGCATGGTTTTCACCGTATCACGCAACAGGGTGGAATGGTGGCCGGACAAGGGCGCCACGATGAGTACCGTCGGATCGTCCTTGAGTTTGCCGAGCAGACTGGCGTCGTCCGAAAACCGCTTGAAGCGCAGCAGGCGACAGAAGGGCTTTTCGACGATCACTCGCTCCTGTACAGCCACGGCCTTGCCCTGAATGGTGACCGTGTCGATGCCGAACTGCGGCTTCTCGTAGTCCTTGAGCAGGCGGTGCATCAGGTCGTAGCTGGCCGAGACGCGCTGCGTGACGGTGTGCGGCACCGTGGGCCACAACGGGTTGGCATAGAACTTGGAGGCGGCTTCGGCGAAGTCGGCCAGCGGGCGCATCAGCGCACGCTGCGTTTCATATAGGTCATACACCATGAGGCTCTCCGACTAATTTTTGTTGCAATGCACAAATTTTAGCGCCGCGGAGCATTTGTCGTCGGGGTGTTTTCCCTCCCCCGTTCGGCCCCGCCATGAGCGGGGTCGGACGGGAGGAACGGCTCTACTGCATCACCGCGGCAATGGCCTTGGCCACATAGTCGACGTTGTGCAGATTGATCGCCGCCACGCAGATGCGGCCGGTGGACACGCCGTACACCCCGAACTCGGTGCGCAGACGCTCCATTTGTGCGGCGCTCAGCCCGGAATAGCTGAACATGCCCTTCTGGCGGGTGATGTAGGACAGGTCGCCCTTCACCCCGGCGGCGGCGAGCTTGTCCACCAAGGTGGATCGCATGGCACGGATTCGGTCGCGCATGCCCCCGAGTTCCTGTTCCCACTGCGCGCGCAGTTCAGGCGAGGCCAGCACGGTGGCGACGATCTGCGCGCCGTGGGTCGGCGGGTTGGAGTAGTTGCTGCGGATCACGCGCTTGATCTGCGACAGCACGCGGGCGGCTTCGTCCTTGCTGGCGCACACCACGCTCAGCGCCCCTACCCGCTCGCCATAGAGCGAGAAGCTCTTGGAGAACGACGTGGCGACGAAAAAGTCCATGCCTGCGGCCAGGAACTGCTGGATGACCGCGCCGTCCTCGGCAATGCCTTCGCCAAACCCCTGATAGGCCATGTCGAGAAAAGGCACCAGATCGCGCGCCTTGAGCGCGGTGATCACCTGCGCCCATTGCGCCGGGCTGATGTCGTACCCGGTGGGGTTGTGACAGCAGGCATGCAGCACGACGATGGTGCCCGCAGACGCGGCGTTCAGCGCGGCGAGCATGGCGTCGAAATTGATGCCTTGCCTGGCCGCGTCGTAATAGGGATAGGTGCCGACGGTAAAGCCTGCGGCCTCGAACAGGGCGCGGTGGTTTTCCCAACTGGGGTCGGAGATCAGCACTTGCGCGTCCGGGTTGATACGCTTGAGAAAGTCTGCGCCCACCTTCAGTCCGCCGGTGCCGCCCAGGCCTTGCACCGTCGCAACACGGCCGGAGATCACCGCCTCGCTGCCTGCGCCGAACACCAGGCCTTGCACCGCCTTGTCATAGGCGGCGATGCCATCGATGGGCAGATAGCCGCGCGGCTTGGCCGCCTGCATCAGTTGCTCTTCACCCGCCTTCACGCAAGCCAGCAGCGGCAGCTTGCCATCGGCGTCGGTGTACACGCCGATACCGAGGTTGACTTTATTGGGATTGGGGTCAGCGGCAAATTGTTCGTTCAGGCCGAGGATGGGGTCGCGCGGGGCCATTTCCACGCGGGAAAAAAGCGACTGGGTCATGGGGATGGGCAGGTAGAGTGACGGAAAAACCGGGCTTGCAGGACAATACGCGCTGCAGCGACCGCTGATTTTACGCCCCGTCCTTGTGCACCGATGCCCCGCTGTTGTGCTGTGCAGACGCCGCTTTACCCACCCACCATTCGCCCATGTCCGCACCGAAACCCGTTCCCTCGCTCGACCCGGACAAATTCGTCAGCTATCCCGACTCCCCGTTCCGGCTGTATCAGCCCTATCCGGCAGCGGGCGACCAGCCCATGGCGATAGGCCAACTGGCTGAAGGGCTGAGCGATGGCCTTAGCTTCCAGACCCTGCTGGGAGTGACGGGCTCGGGCAAGACCTACACCATGGCCAATGTGATTGCCCGCATGGGGCGGCCGGCCATTGTGTTTGCCCCCAATAAGACCCTGGCGGCACAGCTCTACAGCGAGTTCCGCGAGTTCTTTCCGAAGAACGCGGTGGAGTACTTCGTCAGCTATTACGACTATTACCAGCCCGAGGCCTATGTGCCGCAGCG
>JBAUTC010000053.1:0-4708 GCA_049582025.1 Thiomonas sp. | reverse complement strand
CAGGAAGTTCAGCATCGCGAGCACGATGTAAGGAAGCTGCTTGCCCAGCAGAAAGTCGAGACGGCCGACTGGCGTCACGTAGAAGTTAACGATAGAACCGAGCTCCTTCTCACGCACCACGCTCAGCGTGGTCAGCATCGCCGGGATCATCATCAGCAGAAGCGGAATCATCGCAGGCACCATTGCCACGACACTCTTGACGTCGGGGTTGTACCGGAACCGAGTTTCGACACCGGGCGTTCGGGAACCCCCGCTTTCACGCTCGGCCAGCCACTGCGCATGCAGGGCAAGCACATAGCCGTCGATGGTCTCGGCTCGCGAGGGCATCGCCCCGTCCACCCACATGCCAACGGTAGCGCCGCCGCGGGCGGCATCGCGCGCGAAGTGCGGCGGAATCTCGATTGCGAGGCTCAGCTCGCCATCACGCATGCGGCGGTCCAGATCGGCGTCGTTCCGGATCGGTGCCTGTTCCGCAAAGTATCGGGATCCGGCGATGTCGCCGACATAGGCCCTGCTCAGGGTCGTCGCGTCCCGGTCGAGCACTGCGAACCGGATGTCTTCGACGTCCATGTTGATGCCAAATCCCATGATCACCAGCAGGAGGATGCTTCCGGCCAGGGCTAGGGTCGCCCGCAGGGGGTCGCGTAACAGTTCCATCGCCTCCCGGCGGCTGTAGCTCAGCAGCGCCAGCAGGTGCATCCGCCAACCCACCATCGGTCCGCGTCGCGAGGGGGGCGCCGGGGCGAAGCCATCGTCGGCTGGGGTCGGTGCGGCGTCGGACACGCTGCGGATCAGATTGACAAACGCGGCCTCGAGTGAGCCCCCATTTTGTTCGCCAAGTTCAGTCGGTGTGCCGGTAGCCAGGACGCGGCCCGCGTGCATCAGCGCGATCCGGTCGCAGCGCGACGCTTCGTTCATCAGGTGGGTCGACACGAATATGGTTACGCCGTCCTTCCGCGCCAATTCGGTGAGTTGAGCCCAGAAGTCGTCGCGGGCAATCGGGTCAACGCCAGAAGTCGGTTCATCCAGGATCAGTAGTTCGGGCTGATGCAACAGCGCGACCGCAAGGGACAGCCTCTGGCGCAGGCCCAGCGGCAGGTCGCGTGGATGCTTTTCCAGGAATGGCGCCAAGCCGAAGCGCGACACCAGCGCATCAATGCGGGTGCGGGCGACTTCTCGCGGCAACGCGTAGAGACGCGCATGGAGATCCAGGTTTTGCCGCACGGTGAGCTCGCCGTACAGCGAGAACGCCTGGGTCATGTAGCCGACGCGCGAGCGCGTCTGGACGTCGGCCGGGTTCGGTTCCTCCCCTAGGACGCGCACGTGCCCCTCGCTCGCAGGCAGCAGGCCCGTGAGCATTTTCATTGTGGTTGTCTTTCCGCAGCCGTTCGACCCGATGAAGCCGAAGATCTCGCCCCGTGCGATACGCAAATCAACGTGGTCCACCGCGACGAAGTCGCCAAAGCGCTTGGTGAGACCCGCAGCCTCGATAGCTGCCGGTGCCGACGCGTCCACGACGGTTCCAATCTTGGCCGATTCGGCGGCGTGGTCACTCCGTGCGCTTGTGGTTTCGGGCAGCAGTGCCACGAAGGCTGCGGCAAGCGAGTCCACACCGGACTGCGATTTCAGCTCCGCTGGAGTTCCGCTGGCGATCGGGCGACCGTGGTTCATGGCTATGACCCAGTCGAAGCGTTCGGCCTCGTCCATGTACGCTGTGGCGACGATCACGCTCATGTCCGGACGATGCCCACGGACCTGTCCGATCAGAGTCCAGAACTGGTTGCGGGACAGAGGATCGACGCCGGTGGTCGGCTCGTCGAGGATGAGCAGATCGGGGTCGTGCATCAGGGCGCAGCACAGTCCGAGCTTCTGCTTCATGCCGCCTGATAGCTTTCCGGCCATGCGGTCGCGGAACTGGTAGAGGCCGGTGGCCGCGAGCAGCGCGTCCACGCGCCGCTCGCGGCGCGCCCTTGAATAGCCGCGCAGACGTCCGAAGAAATCAAGGTTATCCGCCACCGACAGCGTGGGGTAGAGATTACGTCCGAGCCCCTGGGGCATGTAGGCGACACGCTCGCGCACTTGCGCAAGATGACGTCGGTCGGAGATGTCCCGCCCGAAAACATCGACCCGGCCCTCCTGCACCCTGCGGACCCCGGCGATGAGGGCCAGTAAGCTGGACTTCCCGGCGCCGTCTGGACCGATCAAAGCGATACTGCGTCCGGCAGGCAGGTCAAGATCCACCGCGTCGAGGGCGAGGGTCGCGCCATAGCGCGCTGCAACGCCCTTGAAGGACGCGACCGGAGGACGTTCGCTCATCAGACGATCCTCCATATTGAGTTTGGATCAGTCAAACACATGCCGTGCGCATCATCGTTGCCGACCAAAGCGTGCATGAGCGCATCATGTTCTCAGACACACTGGCTCAGGATCGGCCGAACTCAGCAGCGTGAGCGAGTGCTTCGACCACTGTGAACGCCATGTAGCGGCCGTAGGCGTCGCTCGGTTCTTCTGTCTGTGCGGGAAAAACTGAACCGCAACATTCCGCTGGACTCAGATGCTGCTTCATCTCACTGCAGCTTGACACACAGTGCCTCATGCGGACTTCCGGATCTCAAGTTGCGGTGGCCAAGCTGCGGTGCGGTCGCGGCGGATGTAGGCCGTACCCGGCATGCCGCTCTTGAGCTGCGGCAGATTTGCCGCTGTGGCGCGCTCGACCCTGGCTTTGACGCGAAACATGTACTTCTGCCGTTCGCTCTCGGTTTCGACGGTCTTCGGCGTGAACTGCGCGACGGACGATACGTAAGTCACCTTCGCGGGGAGGACGATGCCCGATAGCGCGTCAAGGACGATCCGCACGTCGTCGCCGAGCGCAACGCGGCCGGCATCCTGCTCAGGGAGGAAGAACACGAAGTCGAGATGCGCCGTGTCGACCAGCCCCAGCAGTGGCGCACCTGCGGCCGCGACCTCGCCTGGGCGGGCAGATACAAATTCGACGCGCCCGGCCACAGGCGCATGGACTGCGCAGTCGTCGACTTCCACTTGCACGCGGCTCACTGCTGCCGCGGCAGCTTCGACGGTGGCCTTTGCCTCAGCCTGCTGAGACTGCGCGGCGGCGATCGCCGAACGTGCTGCCGCGACTTGCGATTGCGCAGCATGCAGCGCACCGCGCGCACTGCCTACCTGGGCGCGGTCATCATCGAGTTGCTGGGCGGCGACGCCTCCAGCACTGAGTAGCGCTTCCGAGCGCGATAGCCGACTCTCCGCGGCCACAATTTCGCTGCTTCGCTGCGCGACGCCGGCCTCCGCCGTCGTCAGTTCATCCTTTCGAAGCTTCAAATACGCTTCGGCCGTGACTGCCGCAGCACGGGCACGTCTGAGCTGAGCCTTCGCCTCAGCAAGCTGCGCGAGTAGCGGCCCAGCGTCGAGTTGCAGCAGGAGTTGCCCTGCGTGCACGGGCTGTCCCTCTTCGACAAGCAGTTGCTTGACGCGCCCCGTTTGACGCGCCGCAACAGAGATGTCAATCCCCTCTAATCGTCCGTTGCTCTTTGCCACCACGCTCGCATCGATGGATGGGCGGCGCATCTGCCAGATCGCGAACCCAACCCCGAGCGCCACTGCCAGGAAAATCGTCAGTACAAGCGTCTGTCGGACCTTAGGGGAAAGCTTCGTTGACGTGTTCATAGCTCCATTTTTCTCAAATGTTGGAGCTTCGATCAAGTCCAGGGCGGTTCACAACTGCTAGGTTGGGTGGAACGGATCGAACCGAAGCTTGGCCTCGATTGCCGACAGGATAATTCGGTAAGCCGATTGATAGTCCGCCCTGTGAAGATGCCGATAGCACCTCTCCGTGTGCGGAATCTCTGGAAATGTGACCTCCATGAAGTCGTGCAGCCATCTCAGACCGACACGGACGACATATTGCTCTTTGGGTAGAGTGCCTAGCCCACACTCAAGCAAGATGCCAACCCGGAACCAAGCACGAAGGTCCTGTCCCAAAGGGAAAAGGTCACTGGAACGCTCTAAAGGCCGATCCTCCTCGGCGCGCAGCAAGGTCACATATTGATTCGGCATACCAGGGGAAGTTGGAGTTCCCTGTACTGGTACCTCAAGGTACTCCGCCAAACCAGATGCAAATTGCTGAACCTGCTCGTACATCGCATCAAAGAAATCCGAGTGTCGCTTTTGGCTCTCGGCATAGTCGATACACAATTCAGCATAGCGGCCCATTTTCCATGACTCCGGTTACCAACGCACCCCATCTTACTCGGACTACTTTGAGTCGCCAGTGCAGTAAGAGCTGGTAGGGCCACCGCCCGACTGGGCCAGTTCAGTGTGGGCGCCGATGCCGATTTGAGCCGTGCGCCGGGTTTGTGCCGAGCCGGTTGAAACGCGCCGAAATTCAAGCCTGATGCCGCGCATAGTTCGCTTTTCGTGGCTCAGTCGCCGATCGGCATGTGGTTCATTTCGTCATCGGTTCCCATACCCCGGGGGAGTGAAGAGAACTTCGCAAGCGCGTCCTGAGCCCCGCATCACGCACTCTTGGCTTCGGGCGATTTGCCTTCAGAGCCAGCCCTGCGCAGCTCATAGGCCTTCAGGTGAGCATAGGCTATGGAAAGCAGAGAAGCACCGCTCGAATCGAGCCCGGCTTGAACGCGACGTCGGAGCATGTCGCCCACGATGTGGTCGGCCTCGATGCGTGAGTTGTTCT
>JBAUTC010000052.1:0-6247 GCA_049582025.1 Thiomonas sp. | reverse complement strand
GGGATATGGGGGACCATCCCGAGGAACACCAGCGTGGTGAGCAGCCATGGCCACACGGCCATGATCAGTTCGGTGATGCCCATCTTGGCAATGCCGCTGGCCATGCAGAGCTTGAACCTCACAGTTGGGTGGCACGAGTCAACCTGCCCGCCACCGGCAGCAATACGTTCACGAGCAGCAGGAAGGTCATCGGCCCCAGGCCTACGCGTTGGTGGAGATGGATACAGCATCACCACACGATGGACGACGGGATGGGAATGCCCAGCGCGCCCGGGGCGGTGATGTCCCCGGCGGCAAAGCGAGCCGGGGACCCGGCCTTGATCATCGCCTGCATCAGGATGGACCCGATCCAGGCGTTGACACAAAGAATGGAGTTGTCCAGCTGAGCAGACCACCGACCTGCCGTAGTCGGCCCGTTGCGCGCTGACAAGTCGCGCACGCCTCAGGCTTGGCCGTTGCTGGCAGGCGACTGACTGTTTCCTGCACGCAGTTCGCGCGCGTGCTCATCCGTGCTTTGCTGAATCTTGCGGGTGAAAAACCAGACGAAAAACACGCCCATGCCGAGCATGAACAAAATACCGATCAGGCTGAACAGACCATAATCCGTTCCAAACAGACCTTGCCAAGCAGACCCCATGATGTCTTCCCCCTCACTGTTCGAGACGCGAAAGAATAGATCACAACATTATTTACCATTTGACACAGAACAAGCTGTGAGTCAAAACGACCTGCTTCTGACGACCCGCCAGGTCCAACCCGCCACATGAACAGCACGCGTCTGGGTATCGTCAGTGCCATTGAACAGGAGCAGCGCGGCCTGCTGGACGCGCTCGACCAGCCGCGTCACAAGCGCCATGGCAAGCGTGACTACACACATGGCGCGCTGTGGGGACGGGAGGTGGTGCTGGTGCTCTGTGGCATCGGCAAGGTGGCTGCCGCGGCCACCACCACCAGCCTGATTGTCGAATTCGGCTGCGATGCGCTGCTGTTCACCGGCGTCGCCGGCGGGCTGAGCGACGGCGTGGCGGTGGGCGATGTGGTGATCGCCGACCGCCTGCTGCAGCACGACCTCGACGCCCGACCGCTCTACCCGCAATACGAGGTGCCCGATACCGGCAAAAGCCGCTTCGCTGCTGATGCCGCGCTGAGCGGTCTTTTGCACACCGCGGCGCAGACGCTGTTCTCCCCACTCGCCCCGCCGCTGCTTGACGCGCAAACCCAGCAGGAATTCGCCCTGCACGCACCACGCGTCCATCGCGGCCTCATCGTCAGCGGCGACCGCTTCATCTCCACCCGCGATGACAGCGACGCGCTACGCCGCGCCCTGCCCGAAGCGCTGGCGGTGGAAATGGAAGGCGCCGCCGTGGCACAGGTCTGTCACGACTACGACACCCCCTTCGCGCTGGCCCGCACCATCTCCGACCGCGCCGACGACACCGCACACCTCGACTTTGGCCGCTTCATTCACACGGTAGCCAGTCGCTATAGCGTGGCGCTCATCGAGGCCTTGCTGCGTTAGCCACGTCACACGCTGGACGGCAAATCCATGTGGTCTGTAAAGAGTCCATCCACGCCGATCGCGAGCAGCTCCTTTGCCGTGTCCGCAGTATTCACGGTGTAAGCCCGCAGCGCCAGGCCCGCGCCATGCACCGCGGCAACCACCCCGGGCGAGATTTGCTGCCAATGCATATGCAGCCCTTCGGCCTGCAGGGCGACCGCCTGTTTCAGTGCCTTGGTGTCGTACACCTCGACCAGATAGGCCAGCGACACATCGGCATGCAGCGCATCCAAGGCGGCGCGCGCGGCTTGCAATGCAGACAGTGAGAAAGATGACAACAAGGGCTTTGGCACCTCGGGATGTTCTTCCACCCATTGCGCCGCACGGCGCGCCACGGCGTCGCCGGTGAGCACGTCCTCACCGGGGTTGGGCTTGATTTCCAGATTCAGCCAGGCACCCCGCTGCGCGGCGAAGGCCAGCACCTGATCGAGCGTGGGCGGCGGTTCGCCCTTGAAGCGCAGGCTGTGCCAGCCTCCGGCATCCGCGAATTGCAGCGATTCCCAGCGCCATGGCGCAGCGGGGCCGCGGGCGTCGGTGGTTCGGTCTAGGGTGTCGTCGTGCAGCAGCCAGAGAACGCCATCAGCGCTGCGCTTCACATCGCATTCAAACGCCCGAAACCCTGCTTGGAAGCCGACTTCAAACGCCACCAGGGTGTTCTCGGGTGCGGCGTCGCCGCCGCCGCGGTGTGCAAACCAGCGCAGATCAAAAGGGGCTTCGGTCGTCATGGGGCTCACGGGTCAGGTCAAACCAGCATGATGCACCTGACACATGAACGCTCACTGTCATGCCGCAGTCTTTTTGGCCGCCGCCTTTTTCGCTGGCGCCTTGGCCGGGCGCGGCTCGAACTCAAAGCCGATCTTGCCAGCGGCCTGTTTCACCAGAAAGGCCTTGAACTTGCGCTTGGTGCGCGACGACACAAAACCGTCGAGCAGGTCGGTGCGGCCGGTGTCCAGCAGCTTGCGCATCTGCTCGACTTCGATGGGCTGCTGCAGGATGATCTTGCCGCTGCGGAAATCACAGGTGGGCGCCGCGCCGACGCTCTTTTCACACACGTAGCTGCTGCCCGCCTCATAGACCGCGCTGCCGCACTTGGGGCAGGCGCCCAGCGACTGTTGCGCGCCGAAGTCGGGTGCCTCGCCCCCCTCGCCGCCAAGGGCGCTGTCGCCGAAGTCGAATTCGAGTTTCCACTGACCTTTGCCGTCGTCCTGCGCCAGCTTGAGTTCCGCGGCAAACGGGCGGCCCATCTTGCTGCGAAAACCGGTGAGCGGGCCGAGGTGTTTGTCGCGCAGCAATTGCTCCACTTCGGCCAGCTCGAAGCTGCGTCCTCCGGGATGTTTGCCGATGGAAAAATCGCACTGCGTGCAGGCGAAGCGGTGATAGTTCTCTTTCACCACACCGCCGCAATGCGGGCAGGGGGTTTGCAGCGTGGCGTAGTCGCCGGGCACGGTATCGCGGTCGAACTCCTTGGCGCGTCGCACGATGGTTTCGGTCATGCCCGCGATGTCGCGCATGAAGGCTTCGCGTGAGAGTTGGCCGCGTTCCATCTGCGCCAGCTTGTGCTCCCAGCCTCCCGTCAGCTCGGGCTTGGTGAGCTCTTCCACCTGCAGGCCGCGCAGCAGCGTCATGAGTTGAAAGGCCTTGGCAGTGGGGATGAGTTCGCGGCCTTCTCGCACCATATAGGCCTCCGTCAGCAGACCTTCGATGGTGGCCGCCCGCGTGGCCGGCGTGCCCAGGCCCTTGCCCGACATGGCCTCGGCCAGCTCCTCGTCTTCCACCATCTTGCCGGCGTTTTCCATCGCACCCAGCAGGGTGGCTTCGGAGTAGCGCGCAGGCGGGCGCGTCTTGAGTGTCTTGAGTTCCACGGTGTCAGCGCGCACCGCATCCTCCGCGGACACCGGCGGCAGATCGGCATCGCTGCCCTGCTCTTCCTTGCCGTAGATTTCCAGCCAGCCCGGCTTGACCAGAATCTTGCCCTCGGTCTTGAACTGATGCTGCGCCACAGTGCTGATGCGGGTGGTCACCAGATATTCCGCCGCCGGAAAGAAGACGGCGAGAAAGCGCCGCGCCACCAGGTCGTAAATCTTGGCCTCGGCTTCGGTCAGCGCCTTGGGCGGCTGGGTCGTGGGGATGATGGCGAAGTGGTCCGACACCTTGGTGTTGTCGAACACCCGCTTGCTCGGACGGATGTAGTCAGCGTCCAGCGCACGGCGGGCATGCGGCGCCAGCGCCTCGCCAGACTCGCCCAGCGCCTGCGCGGTCTGCCGCGCCACGGCCAGATAGTCTTCTGGCAGATAGCGCGAGTCGGTACGTGGGTAGGTCAGCGCCTTGTGTTTTTCGTACAGCGCCTGCGCCAGTCCCAGCGTTGTCTTGGCGGAAAAGCCGAAGCGTCCGTTGGCCTCACGCTGCAGGGAGGTGAGGTCGAACAGCAGCGGCGAGAGCTGGGTGGACGGCTTTGACTCATCGCGCACGGTGGCGGGCTGACCATTGCAGGCCGCGACGATGGCCTCGGCGCGCACCTTGTCCCACAGCCTGTCGGCGCGGGCGTCTCCGTCCTCGCCCTTCTTGAACGCCGGATCAAACCACTTGCCCGCGTACGCCCCGGCCGGCGCGCCGAACCGCGCCTGCACCTCGAAGTACTCACGGGCGATGTGCTTGCGGATCTGCTCTTCGCGCGTCACCACGATGGACAGCGTGGGCGTCTGCACCCGCCCCACCGGGGTAAGGAAAAAGCCGCCATCCTTGGAATTGAACGCGGTCATCGCACGCGTGCCGTTGATGCCCACCAGCCAGTCGGCCTCGCTGCGGCTGCGTGCGGCGTCGGCCAGCGGACGCATGTCGGCGTCGCCCCGCAGTCGCTCGAACCCATCGCGAATGGCCTGCGGCGTCATTGATTGCAGCCATAGCCGCTGCACGGGTTTGTCCAGTGCCTTCTTGCCTTCCGCGTATTGCAGGATGAGACGGAAAATCAGCTCGCCCTCGCGTCCCGCGTCGCAGGCGTTCACCAGCGCCGTCACGTCCTTGCGCTTGAGCTGCTTGACCACCGCAGCCAGGCGGCTCTTTGTCTTTTCGATCGGATTGAGATCGAAATGCGGGGGAATGACTGGCAGGTTGGCAAAACTCCACTTGCCGCGCTTGACCTCGAAATCTTCGGGCGCCTTGATTTCCACCAGATGGCCCACCGCCGAAGTGACGACGTAATGCTCACTCTCAAAATACTCATCGTGCTTGTCAAACTTGCCTGACTGCGGCGTGAGCGCGCGCACGATGTCTTGTGCGACGCTCGGCTTTTCGGCGATGACCAGGGTTTTACTCATATGTGGATGCGATCAAAGAAATTTGGCGATGCCCGCAATGTCTTCGGCGAACAACTCGCCCGAATCGGCCATCTTCACCCGGCCATCGCGGCCAATGACGATGGTGACCGGCAGACCTGCGGGTTTGGGCAACACCTTGGCCAGCGCGGGTGACAGCCACGCCACCGGGAAGGTGTAGTTCTTGGTTTTGAGAAACGGGGAAATATCGGCAGCCTTCTTGTCGATGGACAAGGCCAGCACTTCCAGCCCGCGGTGCTGCTCCTTTTTGAATAGGGTCTCGACGTGCGGCATCTGCCGCGCACAGAACGGGCACCAGGTGGCCCAGTATTCCAGCACGACAACCTTGCCCGCCCAGTCCTTGGTCTGCAAGATTCTGCCGTCGATCAGTTCCACCGTCGGCGGCAGCGCAAACAGGCTGCCTACTTTCGGCAAGGGTACGGCCTTCTTGTCTTTCTTCTCCAGCGCACCGGCCTGCTCGGCCACGCTTTGCGCCCAGGCTGGCATGGACACCGCCGCCAGCGAGGCGGCGAACACTTTCAACTGGGTACGACGGTTCTGATCCATGATGACTGCTCCCTAGAATGATGCCTTGCTTGCTCATCCAATGCGAGAACGATCGCGGGCAGTTTGTACCTCCCGCCTCTCGCGTTCTCTTTTTTTACTTTACCGAGTTTCTCCGCCACCGCGCATTCCCGCACTCCTTGCGCTGACGACCGATGCCCAAAAGCCGCCCCGCCCCCACCGCCGCGCCCTCCAGCGGCCCCTACACCCAGGTGCAGGATTCCCCCATTCACGGGCGCGGCGTCTTCGCCCGCCGTTCCATCAACGCGGGACAGCGCCTGCTGGAATACAAAGGCGAACGCATCGACTGGCCCGAGGCCCTGCGCCGCCATCCGCGCGACCCCGATCAGCCCAATCACACCTTCTACTTTTCGCTTGGGGACGACACCGTGATCGACGGCGGCGTGCAAGGCAATAGCGCCCGCTGGATCAACCACTCCTGCGCTCCCAATTGCGAGGCGGAGCAAATCGGCAGCCGGGTGTTCATCGATGCCCTGCACGACATCGCCCCCGGCGAAGAACTGTTCTTCGACTACGCCCTCGAACTCGACGCCCGCTACACGGCCAAGCTCAAGCGCGATTACGCCTGCCGCTGCGGCGCGCCCAACTGTCGCGGCACCCTTCTCGCGCCCAAAACCCGCAAACGCGACTGAGAGTCCGCCCATGGCAGCAGATCAAGACCTCCTCGGGCCCTTGCGCGCGCAATTGGCGCAAACCCACCCCGCCTGCGCCGTGCGCTGGGCGGACAGCACCGGCTCCACCAACGCCGACCTGCTGCACGCCGCTCGCGCCGGGCTCCTCGACAGCCCCACCC
>JBAUTC010000051.1:0-13195 GCA_049582025.1 Thiomonas sp. | reverse complement strand
CATTACGCCGGGCGCGGCCGCGTGGAGCGGCTGACCCTGTACTGGCCCTTGCGCGCAAGTGAGACCGTGCCAGCGCATTTGAGCCTCTACACCGAAAAAGACCAGCGGGGCGTGCTACTTCCCGATGCTCAGGGTCGCACGCCTCGCGGCACGCTGCCCGCATTGCGGAGGCTTTTGCAAACATGCGCCAACCCCGGGGAAAACCCAACAAAATGAGCTGATTTCTCTGCCATGCACAATGCGGGCAGTACGAATGCGTCCTTCAGGATCTATGAAAAAAGTCAATCTCTGGATTTTTGCTGCCATCATCGGGCTGATCGCAGCGGTGCTGGGCAATGCTTGGTTCCAGCGCGAACGTAGCGCTCCCATCTCAGTGGAGAAGAATGCCGTTCAGTCGTTTTTTGATGACAAACTTGTCGATCTCCAGGGAAAAACCATTGATCTGTCCCAATACAGAGGAAAACCGCTCGTGATTAACTTTTGGGCGAGCTGGTGCCCGCCCTGCATTGCCGAGATGCCGACTTTTTCCGATTTTTACCAGAAAAACGAGGGTAATGGCATCAGAATGATCGGCATTGCACTCGACAACCCAACTGCCGTCCGCGCTTTCATCAAAGACCATCCAGTAAGCTATCCAATCCTGCTCGGGGGCATGAATGGCATCGCCTTGAGCACCAGCCTGGGCAACAAGCAAGGGGGCCTACCGTTCACCGTGGTGCTCGACGGCAAGGGCGATGTGGTGTTCCAGCACTTGGGAAAAACCTCACTCGACGAGTTGAAAGACGCGGTACCCTCTGGCAGCTAAAGCAGTAGTCCCTTTTTAATCAACAGACCTTTCATGAGCCTGCCACGCGTTCTCGTTCTCCACGGCCCCAATCTCAATCTGCTGGGGCAGCGTGAACCTCACATCTACGGTGCAACCACCCTGGACGATATCAACCAGTCCCTGCTTGCCTTGGCCGGTGAACTGCAGGTTGAGGTCGTGCATTTCCAGAGCAATCACGAAGGCGTGCTGATCGACCGGCTGCATACTGCCAGGCTGGACGGCACGCGCTTCATCCTGATCAATCCGGCCGCGTACACGCACACCAGCGTGGCCTTGCGCGATGCGATTGCCGCCACAGACCTGCCCTTCATCGAGGTGCACCTGAGCAATGTCCATCGACGCGAGGCGTTCCGGCAGCACTCCTATTTTTCCGATCTGGCAGTCGCGGTCATCAGTGGCTGTGGGGCGCATGGTTACTCCCTGGCGCTGCGCCACGCTGCCGAGCAGCTAGGGAATCGTAAAAATTGATGGTCTAATGCGACACTTATCAGCGACTTAACGACAGATCATGGATTTACGCAAACTCAAGACTTTGATCGACCTGGTTTCCGACTCAAATGTCTCCGAATTGGAGATCACTGAAGCCGAGGGCACGGTGCGGATCGTCAAAGCGCAGCCGCAGCCCATCGTGCAGTACGCACAGATGCCGCCACCGGCAACCATGCAATATGCCGCGCCGCCACTAGCACCCGCACATGCCAGCCCGGCTCCCGTTGCTGTCGCGCCTGTTGCCGAAGGCCATGTGGTCAAGTCGCCGATGGTCGGCACCTTCTATCGGTCTTCCTCGCCTGGCGCTGCGCCTTTTGTCGAAGTCGGCGATACGGTGAAGGTCGGGCAGACGCTGTGCATCATCGAGGCCATGAAAATCCTCAATGAAATCGAATGCGACAAGGACGGCGTGATCAAGGCTGCACTGGCCGAAAACGGCCAGGCCGTGGAATTCGGCCAAGCACTGTTTGTGATCGAGTAATTGCTTTCGGGTCGTTGTCGGTGACGGGTCTGAGCACCCGCCGCTTGCCACTGGCCCTGCGCAACGCGGGCGCTCCCGCCCTTTTCAGCACTTGAACGGACAACGCGCATGTTCAAAAAAATCCTCATTGCCAACCGCGGCGAAATCGCCCTGCGGGTGCAGCGTGCCTGCCGCGAGATGGGCATCCAGACCGTGGTGGTCTATTCCGAAGCCGACCGCGAAGCGAAATACGTGCGCCTTGCCGACGAAGCGGTGTGCATCGGCCCCGCCGCCTCGGCACAGAGCTACCTTCACATGCCGGCGATCATTTCCGCCGCGGAAGTGACCGACGCCGAGGCCATCCATCCGGGGTACGGCTTCCTCTCGGAAAACGCCGATTTCGCCGAGCGGGTGGAAAAGTCCGGCTTCGCCTTCATCGGCCCGCGCCCCGACTCGATTCGGTTAATGGGCGACAAGGTCAGCGCCAAGCAGGCCATGATCCGGTCAGGCGTGCCTTGCGTTCCGGGTTCGGAAGGCGCCCTGCCCGATGATCCGCGCGAAATCACACGCATTGCCCGCTCCATCGGCTATCCGGTCATCATCAAGGCGGCGGGCGGCGGCGGCGGGCGCGGCATGCGCGTGGTGCACACCGAGGCTGCGCTCCTCAATGCCGTGACCATGACCCGCAGCGAAGCGGGTGCGGCCTTCGGCAATCCGGCGGTCTATATGGAGAAATTCCTGCTCCAGCCGCGGCACATCGAAATCCAGGTGCTGGCCGACACCCATGGCACCGCGCTTTGGCTGGGCGAGCGCGACTGTTCGATGCAGCGTCGTCATCAGAAGATTCTGGAAGAAGCGCCGGCACCCGGCATTCCGCGCCGGTTGATCGAGCGCATCGGCGCTCGCTGCGCCGATGCCTGCAAAAAGATCAGCTACCGTGGCGCCGGCACGTTTGAATTCCTCTACGAAGACGGCGAGTTCTATTTCATCGAGATGAACACCCGGGTCCAGGTCGAGCACCCTGTGACCGAGTTGATTACCGGAATCGACATCGTGGTGGAACAGATCCGCATTGCCGCGGGTGAAAAGCTCAATATCCGGCAGCGCGGCGTCGAGTTCAGAGGCCACGCCATCGAATGCCGCATCAACGCAGAGGATCCGTACAAGTTCACGCCCTCGCCGGGACGCATCAGCATGTGGCATACCCCGGGTGGCCCTGGCGTGCGGGTGGACTCCCATGCCTATACCAATTACTTCGTGCCGCCCAACTACGACTCGATGATCGGCAAGATCATCGTGCATGGCGCCACGCGTGAGCAGGCGATTGCACGCATGCGCATCGCCCTGTCGGAAATGGTGGTGGATGGCATCCAGACCAATATCCCGCTGCACCGCGAGTTGATGGTGGACGCGCGCTTCATCGAAGGCGGCACCAGCATTCACTACCTCGAGGAATATCTAGCGGCCCGGCATCAAGGCTGAATTGGCGATGAGCTACCGCGAAGTCACCGTTCCCGTCAGCGAAGAGCAGGCCGATGAACTGTCGGACGCCCTGCTCGAAGTCGGCGCATTGAGCGTCAGCGTCGAAGACCGCTTCAGCGACACCGAGCAGGAGCAGGCACTTTATGGCGAGCCCGGCATGCCTGCACCCAAACGAGCTTGGGCGCAGTCGCTGCTGCGCGTGCTGTTTACCGACGAGACGCAGGCCGACGCCGCGCTGGCCGCCCTGCTGGCTGAAGGCGCCCTGACCGATCTTCACGATGTGCAGCAGGCAACCGTGGAAGACCAGGACTGGGTACGGCTGACGCAATCGCAGTTCCAACCCGTCTCCATTGCCGATGCGCTATGGATCGTGCCGAGCTGGCATGAACCACCGGCGACGAGCGCCCCCATCATCCGCCTCGATCCGGGCCTCGCGTTCGGTACCGGCACGCATCCCACCACCCGGCTGTGCCTGGAGTGGCTGGTGCGCCATCCCCTGCAGGGGCAGAGCGTGCTCGACTACGGCTGTGGCTCCGGCATTCTCGCCATCGCCGCGGCCAAATTCGGCGCAGCGCGCGTGGTCGGAGTCGACATCGACCCCGACGCCGTGCGGTCCACCGAAGCCAACGCGGCGGACAACACCGTCAGTCTGGTCGCGGGGTTACCTGACGCCGTGGCCGGCGAGCGTTTCGATGTCGTGGTGGCCAACATCCTGTCCGCACCGCTCAAACTGCTGGCGCCGGCCATTGCCGCACACGTCAAGCCCGCTGGCGCGCTAGTGCTCAGCGGCATTCTGGAGAGGCAGTCGGAAGAACTCATCGCCGCCTACGCCCCTTACGCCACTCTGCAGGTGGATCAGACACTGGACGGCTGGGTCTGTCTCGCAGGTCGTACCCACGGCTGAGCTACACATGGCACAGGCGACCCGTTGCCCGCATTGCCAGACCGCCTTCAAGGTGGTGCGCGACCAGCTTTTGCTGCGCGAAGGCTGGGTGCGCTGCGGGCACTGTAGCGAGCCGTTCAATGCTCTCGATCACCTCATCGACCTCAATCCGCCAGCCCCCCAGCCCACGCCTTCAGGCCCCCTGCCCGCCGGACCCGAACAGACGCCTGGCGAAACGCCGCCGCCAGCACCCACTGTGCCGGTCGTCGCCGGGCAGCGCTGGAATAGCTTCCAGGTAGATCAGCCGGCCTATCTGGGTTTCCCGCCAGTGGCCGCGCAGGGCTATGACATGACGCCGGCGCTGCGGCCGGAAGCTGTGGACGAGCGAGGTGGACCCAGGTTCGAGGGAGAATCGCTGCCCGGCCTGGCAGCCGAAGGCACACAGGGCGCGTGGTCAGTCGTTCGAGAGCCTGCGCTGGGCATAGCGCCCGATGTCGCGAGTCGTGACGAGGACGCCGTGCTGCCGAATGTCGACCCGGTCGACTCCCCAGCCGTCAACCGTGAAGCTGCAGCAGCGCCCTACAACACTGCAGACGATGAAGAAACCACACCGCTGTCCGAGTTCAATCTGAACGAAGCGCTGAATTACCACTTCGACACCGATGAAGGCCCCGCCTTTTCCGCTGCCAGCCTGGCAGAGGCAAACGCGGTCACTCAAGAGCCCGAATTCGTCCGCCAGGCGCAGCGCCAGGCGCGATGGAACAGCACGCCCGCCCGCGCAACTCTCGGCGTTCTCAGCCTGGTCCTGCTGCTGGTACTGGCAGGACAGGCGGCCATGCAGTGGCGCAACGTGCTGGCGCAGCAATGGCCGGCCAGCCAACCCTGGTTGCAACAACTCTGCAACGCCACCACAGGCTGCCAACTGGCGGCACCGCGCGATCTTGATGCGCTCGTCATCGATTCCTCGACGCTCAGCCCTGCCAAAACTGGCCTGCAAGTCGACGTACTGCTGCGCAATCGCATCGATCGCGCCGTGGCCTGGCCCGCACTGGAGCTGACGCTCACCGACGCGCAAGGCAAGATCGAACAGCGCAAGGTGCTGGAACCCGCGCAATTCCTTCCAGCAGCGCAAGCTGCTGCACCCGCCCTGCGCGCGGGCATCGCACCGGGTCAGCAGATGCAGCTGCAGCTGCATCTGGCCGTCAGCGGTACCGCCCCTGCGGGCTACAAGCTGGTGCTTTTCTACCCCTGAGCGTTACGCAGCGGGTGGCGCGGCGAACACATCATCGAGCGCCGCCAGGTACGTATCGCTCACCATCAGGTCGTCCCAGGCGATGGCGGGCTGGTTGGGCAGCAGGTCGAAACGGCGCTGCGCGCTGCGCTCATCCGGCGTCCACAACCCCTGCGCCGTGGCAAGATCGATTTCACGCAGCAGCACGTCAAGCGCCCGTCCGCCGTCGATTGCACTCTGGTTGCAGACCAGCATCAAGTCGCACCCCGCCTGCAGCCCCTGCAACGCCGCCTGGCTGAGACTTTCCCCGTGGGCCCGCGCCGCCGCCATGCCGAGATCGTCGCTGATGACTGCACCGGTGAAACCAAGACGCTCGCGCAGAATGGCGCGCAGCCACACCGGGCTGAAACCCGCGGGCTGCGCATCCACCGCAGGATACGTGACATGCGCTGGCATGACCGCACGCAGGCCATGCGACAGCCAGCGGTACGGCGCGGCATCCGCGGCAAGAATGGTCTCCAACGGTCGGGCATCTTCCGCCGCCGCGACGTGGGTGTCGGCGCGGGCATGACCGTGGCCGGGAAAGTGCTTGGCGCAATGCGCCATGCCCATGCGCGCCATGCCCTGCATCACACTTTGGGCCAGCACCGTCACCACCCGTGCGTCGGCATGAAAGGCGCGATCGCCGATCACGCTGGAATCGCCCCAGTCGAGGTCGAGCACCGGTGTAAAGCTGAAATCAACTCCGCAGGCCCGCAACTCCGCCGCCAGCACCAAGCCACATGCCGCGGCACGGCGCATGGCTCCTGGTGCATCGATCATCCAGTGCGCGCCGAGTTCGCGCATGGCAGGCAAATGGGTGAATCCATCGGTGCGAAAACGCTGTATGCGGCCGCCCTCATGATCCACCGCAATGATCAGGTCGGCGCGCACCGCCTTGATCTGCGCGCAAAGCGCGGCGAGTTGCGCGCGGCTCTCCCAGTTGCGCGCAAACAGCACGATTCCGCCAACCAGCGGATGGCGCAGGCGCTTGCGGTCTGCTGCGGTCAGGCGCAGGCCGGCGACGTCGAGAATCAGCGGAGAAGACATGAAGAGTTGCATGAGGTTCAAGGAGGAGATGAGGCAGCAACTTCGGCCACGACCATGGCCAGCGCCGTATCGGCTTCGTCAGTAACCGAGACCAGAAACCGCAGCGAACGCGCCGCACACCAGTCCTTGAGCGCATCGTGCAGCACGATGATCGGCTGGCCGCTTGGCAGTTTGAGAACTTCGCAATCGCGCCAGCGCATGGGGCTGTGTATGCCCAGACCGATGGATTTGGAAAATGCTTCCTTGGCTGCAAACCGCGTGGCCAGATAGTTGATGCCGCGTTGCTCCACCTTGGCGAGACGACGCGCGTATTCGCGCAACTCTTCATCTCCCAAGACACGCTGGGCGAACCGCGCACCATGCCGCTGCACCGCCGCGCGCATGCGGGGGATGGAGCACACGTCCGTGCCAATGCCGTAGATCATGGATGCGCCCGCTACGCATTCAGCGCGCGCGCTGCGGCCACCGCGCCTGCAATCGCCGCCTGAAAATCACGCACCGATTGCGTGAGGCCGACGAACACCGCATGACCGATGAGCGCATGACCGATGTGCAGTTCGCTTACCTCGCGCAACACCGCGATCGCCGGTGTGCTCCGCAGGCTCAGGCCATGGCCGGCGTTGGTCTGCAAACCCAGCCCACGCCCAAGTTGGAGGCCGGCGACGATGCGATCGAACTCCCGCTGCCGCGCTGCGTCGTCTCCGACGTCGAAGGCATTGGCGTAGGCCCCGGTATGCAGTTCGATGCAGGGCGCGCCCGCGCGAGCGCTGGCCTCGATCTGTTGCTGGCTGGGTTCGATGAACAGCGATACACGGCAGCCGCAATCAGCCAGACGGGCGCAGGCATCGCGTACGCGCTCGAATTGCCCGGCCACGTCCAGTCCGCCTTCGGTGGTCACTTCCTGACGGCGTTCGGGCACGAGACACACCATTTGCGGACGTACGCGGCAGATGATGTCGAGCATCTCCGGCGCTAGCGCGGACTCGAAGTTCAGCGGCGCGTGGATGACGGCTTTGAGCCGTTCCACGTCGGCATCGCGGATGTGGCGCCGGTCTTCGCGCAGGTGAAAGGTGATGATGTCCGCCCCGGCCTCCACCGCCTGCTGTGCCGCGCGCACCGGGTCGGGAAAACTTCCGCCGCGCGCATTGCGCAACGTGGCCACATGGTCGATATTGACGCCGAGCAGCGGCGCGGCATCAGAAGCGCAAACCATTGGATTCATAACTTGTGCAGATCTATGAGCAGCTGGCGAGTGCGCAGCGTCTGTCCGGAAAGATGATAGTGAAGCAGACTGCGCATGAGGGTTTTGGCCGCACGCGCCAGGGCCAGATCGCCTTCGGCCGGTGGCCCGTCGCGCAGCGCCAGCAACACTTCGCCGCGCACCGCAAAGGGATCGGACGGCAGGCAGGCCGACACGCCATGATCGGCATCGACGCGGTAGAACGCATCCGGCAGCACTGGCTGGGACGACGCACCTTCGACATGCAACTCCGGCAGGTGGCCCAACTCGCGCAGGAGCGCAAATTCGAAGTCACGCAAAACCGGTTCCAGCTCGGCCGCCTGTGCATGCGGACGCTGCGCGAGCGCAGCAACGCCTTGGTGATAGGCGTCGAACAAGCCCTCGTGCGCATCCTCACGCACGAGGAGACGCACGAGCAGTTCATTGAAATAGAAGCCACACAGCAACGGCAGACCGGACAACGGCGCCAGACCGCCCGCCCATTCGGCGCGTGTCAGGGTCCGGACTTCGCCTCGCCCGCTCCAGCTGGCATTGCAGGGCTGAAAGCCCAACAGCACCGCACGCAGGGCCGAGGTTGGTCGCTTGGCGCCTTTGGCCACCAGCGCCACCCGCCCATGCCGACGACTGAACACGTCGAGCAGCAGGCTGGTTTCTTTCCAGGGATAGCTGTGCAAAACGTAGATGGACTCGTCCTGCACGCGCTCGATGGTGGCGCGGCGACGCTGCGCCGGGCGCGCAGGAGCAGGACCATCGTGCAGGCTGGCTGCACGGTCGAGTCCGAACTCAGTCCTCATACCCGAATGCGCGCACCGCGGCTTGGTCGTCGGCCCAGCCGGAGCGGGTCTTGACCCAGACTTCCAGAAACACCGGTCCGCCGAACAGGGTTTGCATGTCTTGCCGCGCCTCGGTGGAGATCCGCTTGAGCCGCTCACCGCCTGCACCGATCACCATGGCCTTGTGGCCATCGCGGTCGACGATGATGGCCGCGGAAATGCGGCGCAGATCGCCTTCCTGCGCGAACTGTTCGATGACCACGGTGCTGGTGTAGGGCAGTTCATCGCCAGTGAGGCGGAACAGCTTTTCGCGCAGAATTTCGGCGGCCAGAAAACGCTCGCTGCGATCGGTCAGGGTGTCTTCCTCGTAAGCCCATTCGCCTTCTTTCAGATAGGGCTGCATGATGGACAACAGGCGACCGGCGTCTGCGGCCTTTTGCGCCGACATCGGCACAATTTCCGCAAACTTGTGCAGCTGACCGAGTTCGGCCAGCCACGGCAGCAGCTTCTCACGCGGGGTGATGCGGTCGAGCTTGTTGACCACCACGATCACCGGGCGATCATCGGGCAGCACCTCAAGCACCGTGCGGTCTTGCGGCATCAGCTTGCCGGCCTCCAGCACCCAGAGCACGAGATCCACTTCGCTCAGCGCGCCCGTGACCGTGCGGTTCATGGCGCGGTTGAGCGCATGAAGGTGCTTGGTCTGAAAGCCCGGCGTATCAACAAAGGCGAACTGCGCCTGCCCCTCGGTTCGCACACCAAGAATGCGGTGGCGCGTGGTCTGCGCCTTGTGCGAGGTGATGCTGACCTTGGCCCCCACCAATGCGTTGAGCAGGGTGGACTTGCCCACGTTGGGGCGACCGACGATGGCGACTGTGCCAAAGCGGCGCGGCGATTCTGCGGGGGGTGTGCTCATGGGGACTTGGTAACTTTGGATGGACGGCGCGGGGCGCTACGCGCTTGGCCTGGACGATTGTGCGCCTGCGCGGACGTTGCTGCATCGCCGGGCTCTGGGTCGGCTGGCGCGTCTTGACTGCCCTGCCCGCGCGCATCGATGAGCACCGGCTTGTTGCGCCCGCGCACGGGCTGGGTACCGCCCCGACCAATGCGCTCGATCATGCGGGCGGCGGCCTCCTGCTCGGCGCGACGGCGGCTATCTCCCTCGCCGTCCACGGTCAAACCCAGCGAGGGCACGGCACATTCCACCTTGAATTGCTGCTGGTGCGCCGCACCGCGCACGTCCAACACGGTGTATGTGGGCAACGGAAGACGCTGTCCCTGAAGAAACTCCTGCAACTGCGTCTTGGGGTCCTTGCGCACGACGTCGGCGTCAAGGGCGTCGAGCAGAGGCGCAAACAGGCGGCGCATCACGTCCTGCGCGGCTTCGAATCCGGCTTCGAGATAGATCGCGCCAAGCAGGGCTTCCAGGGCGTCAGCCAGGATGGATTCGCGTTTGGCTCCGCCGCTTTGCAGTTCGCCCTCGCCCAGTCGAAGAAAGCGTCCCAGGTCGATGGCTCGTGCCACCTCGGCCAGCGCCTCGGCGCGCACCAGCGCGGCACGCAGGCGGGAGAGCTGACCTTCGTCCTGGCGGACCGCCTGGTGATAGAGCAGGGCTGCGGCAGACAGATTGAGCACCGAGTCGCCAAGAAACTCCAGACGCTCGTTGTGAACCGCACCGAAGCTGCGGTGCGTCAGCGCCCTCTCGAACAACCTGCGATCGCGGAAGACATAGCCAAGCCGCGTTTCTAATGCCGTGCTCACCCGCGAATCAGTGTGATTGCCCGGCGTACTTGATCAGCAAATACACCGGCCCGGCGATATGAATCTCCTTGTTGTAGGCAAAGGAGACCACGACCTTGTCATTGACCTTGGTGATGTTGAGATCCTGCGCTGTGACGGAGGAGATGTAGTCAACGTCAGCCGTCTTGCTGTACGCCGAGCGGATATCGGCCACGGTGGGCCCAGCCTTGGCGGCCTGATCGACTGCCTTCTGAATGGCGAAGTATTCCGTAGCCGTCGGCACGGCCTGCGCGCCGATGACCACGATGAACGCCAGGATGGCGCCCCAGAAAATCAGCCCAATCAGAGTGATGCCGCGCTGCTTGTCATGCTGCTTCATATTGGCCCCGATCTCCCAATCCGGCAATGACGATCAATGAATCAATCCGATGTTTTTCGGTGCGCTGAAATTCATCCACACCACAAAGGCTTTGCCGATGATATTGCGCTCGGGCACGAAACCCCAATACCGTGAGTCCAGCGAGTTGTCGCGGTTGTCGCCCATGGCAAAATAATTGCCGGCCGGCACCGTGCAGACAAAGCCTTCGGCGTTGTAGTGGCACATGTCGCGATTCGGAAAACTCTCTGGTCCGCCAATCAAATACGGCGGAGCCGCCTGATTGATCATGATGCGATGATCATGTGCGCCGAGCTTTTCCATGTACTGCTTGTAGTACATCATGGTCCCGGAGTCGAAATAGTCGGGTAAGGACGTCTCTTGCACCGGTTTGCCGTTGATCACCAGTTGCTTGTTTTCGTACGACACCGTATCGCCGGGCAATCCGACAATGCGTTTGATGTAATCGATCTTCGGATCTTTGGGCAGGCGGAACACGATCACGTCGCCGCGCCGGGGCAGTTCGCCCGGCGTCAGTCGGGTGTCAATCAGGGGCAGGCGCAGACCGTACTCGAACTTGTTCACCAGAATCAGGTCGCCCGGCACCAGCGTCGGCTCCATCGAGCCGGAGGGAATTTTGAAGGGCTCGGCCACGAAGGACCGCAGCAGGAACACCACCAGAATGACGGGGAACAGGCCGGCCGTCCATTCCAGCCACCAGGGTTGACTCTGCATGCGCTCGCGGGCTGCCTCGATATCGTTATCGGTGGCGACCGCGCCCTCGATGGCCAAGCCCTGTTTTTCCAGCGCGGCACGACGCTCCTGCATGTGCGCAACTGCGACCTTGGCCGCACGTCTGCGCTTCGGGGCGAAATGCCAGCGGTCGGCAAACCAGAACACGCCGGTGACGACCAGCAGAATGAACAGCAATAGGGTGAAATTGACGCTCGGCGCAGTTTCCATACGGGATATTTTTCGAGGAGTGGGTCAGTCTTCGACTTGCAGGATGGCGAGGAAGGCTTCCTGCGGCACCTCGACCGAGCCGATCTGTTTCATGCGCTTTTTGCCCGCTTTCTGCTTTTCGAGCAATTTGCGTTTGCGGCTGATGTCGCCGCCGTAGCACTTTGCCAGCACGTTCTTGCGCAGAGCCTTGATTGTCTCACGCGCAATGATGTTGCCCCCGATGGCTGCCTGGATGGCGACGTCATACATCTGGCGGGGAATGATTTCGCGCATCTTTGCCGCGACTTGGCGTCCGCGATACTGGCTCTGACTGCGGTGCACGATGATCGATAGCGCGTCCACACGTTCGGCATTGATCAGCATGTCCACCTTCACCACATCCGCCGGGCGGTATTCCTTGAACTCATAGTCCATCGAGGCATAGCCGCGCGATACCGACTTGAGCTTGTCGAAAAAATCGAGCACGATTTCCGCCAGCGGCATCTCGTAAGTCAGCATCACCTGCCGCCCGTGATAGGCCATATTGAGTTGCACGCCGCGTTTCTGGTTGGCCAGGGTCATCACCGGGCCGACATAATCTTGCGGCATATAGAGATGCACGGTGACGATGGGCTCGCGGATTTCGGCGATGCGCCCTTGATCGGGCATCTTCGAGGGGTTTTCCACCTCGATCACCTCGCCATTGGGCAGCATCACCTGATAAACCACGGACGGCGCCGTGGTGATCAGGTCCTGATCGAACTCGCGCTCCAGCCGCTCCTGCACGATTTCCATGTGCAGGAGCCCCAAAAAGCCGCAGCGAAAACCGAAGCCCAGCGCCTGGCTCACCTCGGGTTCGTAACGCAGCGCGGCATCGTTGAGCTTGAGTTTTTCGAGCGCGTCACGCAGCTGGTCATATTCGCTAGCCTCGGTCGGGTAGAGCCCGGCAAACACCTGGGGCTGGATTTCCTTGAAACCCGGCAGCGCTTCGGAGGCTGGACCGAGGTTGTTGGGCAGCTTCTTTTCGAGTGTGATGGTGTCGCCCACCTTGGCCGCCTGCAACTCCTTGATCCCGGCGATGATGAAACCCACCTCTCCCGCGCTCAGGATGTCGCGCTGCACCGCCTTTGGCGTGAACACGCCGAGCTGCTCGGCGTTGTAGACCGCATGCGTCGCCATCATCTTGAAGCGTTCGCCCTTTTTCAGCACACCGTCCACCACCCGCACCAGCATCACCACGCCGACGTAGGTGTCGAACCAGGAGTCGACGATCATGGCGCGCAGCGGCGCATCCACAACGCCCTTGGGCGGCGGCATGCGGGTGATGACGGCCTCGAGAATGTCGTCGATGCCCATTCCGGTCTTGGCGCTGCAGGGAATGGCGTCACTGGCATCAATGCCGATGACCTCCTCGATCTCCTCCTTGGCACGCTCGGGATCGGCCTGCGGCAGATCCATTTTGTTGAGCACGGGGACCACTTCCACACCGAGGTCGAGTGCGGTGTAGCAGTTGGCCACGGTCTGCGCTTCGACGCCTTGGCTGGCATCCACCACCAGCAGCGCCCCCTCACAGGCGGACAGCGAACGGCTGACTTCGTAGCTGAAGTCGACGTGGCCCGGGGTATCAATCAGGTTGAGGTTGTAGGTCTTGCCGTCACGCGCGG
>JBAUTC010000050.1:0-4121 GCA_049582025.1 Thiomonas sp. | reverse complement strand
CATGCCTTGCAGCGCGGAGTGCGCGGGTTTGGTCTGCGCCTCGTTGTCCAGCGCGCGTTGCAGCGCTGCCTTTTCTTCCGCGTCCAGCCATTTGGCGTGGGCGATGCCGTTGTCGAGGTAGAACAAGGTCACGATACCCAGCAGCACCGCGGGCAGGCCTTCGAGCACAAACAGCCATTGCCACCCTGCCAAACCCTGATGACCGTGGAAGTGGTGCAGGATCCAGCCCGAGACCGGCCCGCCGATCAGGCCCGACAGCGGTACCGCGCTCATGAACCAGGCGGTCATCTGGCTGCGCCGCGCCGCCGGATACCAGTAAGTGAGATAGAGAATGATGCCCGGAAAGAAGCCAGCCTCGGCCACGCCCAGCAGAAAGCGCATCGCATAGAACTGCGTGGGCGTAGTGACAAACAGGGTGAGTGCCGAAATCATCCCCCAGGTGACCATGATGCGGGCGATCCACACCCGCGCACCCGCCCGGTGCAGGATGAGATTGCTCGGGACCTCAAACAGAAAGTAGCCGACGAAAAAGATCCCCGCGCCCAACCCATACACCGCATCGGAAAAGCCGAGGTCGCCCTTCATCTGCAACTGCGCGAAACCAATGTTCACGCGGTCGAGATAGGCCACGCAGTAGCACAGAATCAGGAAGGGAATGATGCGCCAGCCGATACGGCGATACACCGCCTCGGACGGCAGCGCCGAAACCGCCGATGCGGTCTGGGTTGCCATGTTGTCCTCCTCCGGTTGTCGAATTAAACGGGCTCTCACGGCCCTTCTGCCCTCAAAATCAGCGCAATTTTTCGTCCGCTACGGCAGGCGCCGCCTCCACGGGCGGCGCAGCGGATGGATGCAGCGCGAAGTATTTCTGCTCTGCCAAGGCCTCGTAGAGCGGGGGCGTAAAAAAGTTCGCTACCCGACTGCTGATCAGGGCGGTGGCCATGAGCGGTATGACCAGTCCGCCGCCGTTGATCATCTCCATCACGATGACGAACGAGGTCAACGGCGATTGCGTGACCGCCGCCAGATAGCCCACCATGCAGATCGCTACCAGCGCGGACTGCGGATATTGTCCGAACCACTGACTGACCCATTGCCCGAAGCCCGCGCCGATTGACAGCGAAGGCGAGAACAGCCCGCCCGGCAAGCCGGTGATATAGGACAGCACCATGCTCAGCCACTTCACCAGCGGGTAATACCAACTCACCTGCCCGCCCTGGTTCATCAGCAGATGCCGTGCCTGGTCGTAGCCGCTGCCCCAGGTTTGTCCCGCCGACGCAATGCCGATCATGGCAACAAGCAATCCGAGCCCAGCGCCCCACACCAGCGGCCGATGCTCGCGCCAGGCCAGCACCCGTGCAGGAATCCAGCGCGCCTGCTTGAGCAACGCCAGATTGAACGCCGCGCCGGCAAGACCGCATAACACTGCAGCGATCACCACCGGCAGCACGAAGGCGATGGGAAAAATATCGGGCGCGGTAATCTGACCGAAATACAGATAGTTGCCGGCCAGCGCCAGCGACACCAGACCTGAGAACACGATGCTAGTGATGAGCACGCCGTTGGTGCGCACCTCAAAGCTGCGGGTGAGTTCCTCGATGGCAAACAGAATGCCGGCAAGCGGCGTGTTGAACGCGCCCGACAATCCCGCCGCCGAGCCCGCCAGCAGCAGCATGCGCTCCATGCGCAACGACACACGCGGATAAAACCGCCGCATCTCGTACATGATGGATGCCCCCACATGCACCGTGGGACCTTCGCGGCCCAGCGTCAGGCCTCCCAGCATGCCCATCAGCCCGAGGCCGAGCTTGCCGATGAGGATGCGCAAACCGAAGAGCCGCTGAATGCGGGTGGGGTCGCGCATGCCGTGAAGCGCAGCGATCACCTGCGGAATTCCGCTTCCCTCGCTGCCGTTGAACCACTTTTGGGTCATCCACACGGCGCCGCCGGTCAGTGCCGGGGTGATGATCAGCGCCAGCCAGGCGCGGCCATCAATCCAGTGCAGAAAGATCACCAGGACATCGTTGGCCCAGTTGGCGAACTGCACCGCCAAGAGCCCCACCAGAATGGCGCCGAACCACAGCACGCCATAGTTCAGCCAGGATTTACGGACGTTCTTGCGGGTCAGCCGCCACAAGGCTGCGGGTCGGTAACGATCATGCATGCAGTTGAGAAAAGGAATTTGGAACAGAAAGAGCAGAACCAGCGCAGCCGAGATGCACCACCCCTAAGCCTAAACGCTGGACAGGCCAAAACATACTCCAACGAGTAAATCCAATAGAAACAAAACCTTGCGGATGTGCTCAAGCGTGACGCAAACATCGGAACCTAAGGATTGCGCTTAAGGGTTACCACGCATTACGATGCGTGCCATTTTTTGACAAAAGTTAAAACACAAGCGCGTATACAACCACTGATCACTTGCGAGAAGACCTCAAACATGCGTCCCCTTCACCTGCTCACCGTACCGGAAAAACTCCTGCACACCGGTTTCATTTTCCTCGTCTGTATCGGCTTGCTCTGCGCCGAAGCCTATCTCTTTGTGACCCACACCGGACTCGACGGCAAAGCCGGTGTAACTCTCAAGGACATTCAGATTTCCTACTACGGCAACCGCGACAGCAGCAAGCTGCAAACCGTGTTGCCGACCATGTTCGCAAACGCGGGCATCCCCAAGGAGCAGTGGCCGCAGCTGCAGAAGACCATCGACAACTGGGTGGTGGGCGGCCAGACCAAGGCGGGCTATGAAACCGAGATCAAGCCCATCCTCGCGCAGCACTGCCTGATGTGCCACAGCGTGGCCATGAGCAAACAGTTGCACAACCCGCCGCTGGCCACGTATGACGACGTCAAAGCCGTGTCCAAGGTGGACACCGGCATGTCCTACAACTCCATGCTGATGACCGGCATGGTGCACCTGACCATGCTCGGACTGATTTTCTGGGTGGCCGGCTGGCTGTTCCTGCAGACGCGCGTGCATACCCAGATCAAGGCGATCTCGGTCATTACGCCCTTCCTCGCCATGCTGCTCGACTTTTCCGGCTGGTTTCTCACCAAACAGAACCCTGGCTTCGCCTGGTTCGTACTGATCGGCGGCGCGCTGTCGTGCCCCATTGCCATGCTGGAAATGGGCGTGGCGCTGCTCGACATGTGGATCGGACTGCCCAAGTTCCTGGTGCCGCGCCTGGTCATCGAAGTGCCCCAGACTGCGGTGAGCGCGGCCACTGCCTGACCTTTCTTGCACTGCCAAAACCCCGCCGATGCGGGGTTTTGGCAGTGCGGGCGCCAGGAAAAGGCGACATGGCCGCTCCTTAGAATGCATCACATGACTACCGCCCTCACGCCCTCCTCCGCCCTGTCCGTCGTCGTCCTTGCCGCGGGCAAAGGCACGCGCATGCGCTCCGACCTGCCCAAGGTGTTGCAGCCCCTGGCGGGCAAGCCGCTGTTGGGACATGTGCTCGACACCGTGCACACCCTGCAGGCGCAGACCGCGGTGGTGGTCACCGGGTTTGGCGCGCAAGCGGTGCAGGACACCTTTGCCGACCACTCCGGTCTGCGTTTTGCCCTTCAGGAGCCGCAACTCGGCACCGGCCACGCGGTGCAGCAGGCACTACCCGATCTGCCGCAAGACGGCGCGTGTCTAGTGCTGTACGGCGATGTGCCGCTGGTGCCCGCCGCCAGCCTGTTACCGCTTGTTGCCGATGCGCAGGCCGGGGCGCTCGCGCTGCTCACCGTGGAACTGGACGATCCCACCGGGTACGGCCGCATCCTGCGCGCTGCGGATGGGGCAGTGCACGGCATCGTGGAACACAAGGACGCCAGCTCTGCGCAGCGCGCCGTGCGCGAATGCAATACCGGCATCCTCTGCGCGCCGCTCGTCCACTTGCGCCGCTGGCTGAGCCAGTTGCGCAACGACAACGCGCAAGGCGAGTACTACCTCACCGATGTGGTGGCGCTGGCCGTCGCCGACGGCGTTCCGGTGCGCGCCTCCACCGTGATCGATGCCGACGACGTGCTCGGCGTGAACGACCGCCGGCAGCTCGCGCATCTTGAGCGCGTGCTGCAGACGCGCGCCGCGGACCGGCTGCTCGACGCCGGCGTCACCTTGCCCGACCCGACCC
>JBAUTC010000049.1:0-2060 GCA_049582025.1 Thiomonas sp. | reverse complement strand
CAACTATGACCACATCCGCCACCTGTTTTTCGGTCACATCCACCGTCCGATCTCCGGCAGCTGGCACGGCATTCCCTTCTCCACCCTGCCGGCAACGGCGCATCAATCCGGTCTCGATTTCCTCACCGGGACCGATCTGTTCACGCAGGAAACGCCGGGCTACGGTGTGGCGCTGATCACCCCCGAACAGGTGACCGTGCACATCAGCGATTTCCTCTACGCCGGGCCGCAGGTGGATCCCGCGTCTGAGCGACTTTGACGCAGCACTAGGTCCGTTCGCTTACCCGCTCGGCGAGCCAATCCAGAAAGCGGCGGTTTGCCTCTGTGTTGTCTGGCTCGGCATGCGTCTGGCGGTGCCATGCCGAGGTTTCGACGTCCGAAATGCCTTGCGCGGCGAGAAAGGCGGTCACCGGACATTGGTCTGCAGAGTTTTCGGCGCCGGGGAAGCCGCCGTGGTTGTGTCGCCAGTGATAGGCCAACGCGCCGGCGAAGGTCTGGATGACTCCGTGCTGCACCGTGTTCTTGAAGTGAGATTCCCACTGGGGGATCCGATCGGCCGGCATGGGTCTGGCAAATGCATAGCCCTGGCCGAAATCCGCGCCCAGAATGGTTGCGACCTCGATCAGCCCCAGATCCTCCAGTCCCTCTACAACCACGTCGCGCTCGAAGTCGCGGCCCATCTGAATGATGGCACCGATCAGACTGATGGTCTTGAGCGGCGTCTTGCGCAGACGGACCAGCAGGCCTTGGTCGATCTTGATGGTGTCGAATGGCAGGGCAGACAGGCGTTCGAGGCTGCTGTATCCAGAGCCGAGATCGTCCATCGCCAGCTTGACACCGAGGTTCACCAGGCGGGCCATGGCCTCGTCGCGCGGGCCCTGGTCGATGAGCTGTGATTCGAGGAGTTCCAGTGTGAGCCGCCGCGGCGGCACTGCGTGGCGGCTAAGCGCGGCGGCAACCCATGTCGCGCAGTCAGGGTCGAGCAGGGAGCGGGGCGGCAGGTTGACCGAGAGGTCGAGTGTCAGGCCTTCACTGTCCCAGACGCGGATCTGTTCCAGCCCAATGTCCAGGCCCATGCGGAACAGGCGATTGAGTTCGACATCGCCCAGAAGGGGAAGGAACAGCGCGGGGGCAACGATTTCGCCGCTGGGTTGCTCCAGGCGGGCCAGTGCTTCGACCTTGCACGGTCGACCGGTCTCAAGGTTGATGATGGGTTGCATGAACATGCGCAGGCCGCCGTCGAACAAGCGTTGTCGCATGTCGAGGGCGTGCTCGAGTGGCACCACCGGCGCTGGCGTGGCGGAACGCAGCCAGATCTGCTCCCAGCGTTGCTGCAGGCTGCGGGCGAACTGTTGCATGACGGAAGACTCGAACTGGTTCGGGTAGGCGCCAAACAGGCTGAGCACGGCAACGGCTTGTCCCAATTCATTGCGGATGGGTACGCTCAACGTGGAGCGAATGCCCAGCCTGCGTGCTGGCTCGCGCCATGCGGCGTAACGCGGGTCCTTGGCGTAAGACGGTGAACGCAGAATGCCGAGAGTGCGCCAGGCCTGCGCGCTGAGTCCTTGGCCGCGGGGGGAGTTGGGGTCGACCACGGCTTCCGCCCCTGGCGTCTGCAGCAACGCGGCGATGTCTGCGCCACGCGGGCCTGCGCGGTTTTCAACGTTGAAAACCCCTTGCAGATTCAGGCGCATCAACAAGGCGCCCTGCATGCCCGGCAGTCGGCCCAGCGCCTGGATGTTCACGGCCTCCGCGTCCGTCCAGGGGGTGCCGAGCTGTGGCAGCGGAGTCGCGAGCACGGACAGATACTCCTGGACCGTCAGCTCGGCAGCCTGCAATTGCGCCTGCAGATCGTCCTGCAGGCGCAGGTCGGTGGCCTGCAGCAGACGATAACGTTCACGCGGGGGCATCAGCGTGCGGTTCAGATGGGTGTTGAGCAATCCACGATACAAGGCGATGGTCTGCATCATCAGGGGGCTGCCTGCCCCCACGAGGGCATGCACCATGCCAAGGACCTGTGCAGCGGCTTCGATCTGCGCGCGCGTGGTCTCAGGGTGCAA
>JBAUTC010000048.1:0-11379 GCA_049582025.1 Thiomonas sp. | reverse complement strand
CAGTCACCACCAGTTCGTCGGGCGCGGCACCGACGAGGCGGGCGATCTTGTTGCCGACGCGGTTTGGGAGGTCGATCCAGCCAGCGGTGTTCCAGCTGCGGATCAGGCCCTTGCCCCATTCCTCGGTCATCACCTGCTGTACGCGGGCCGGGGTGGCGCGGGGAAGCGCGCCCAAGGAATTGCCGTCGAGATAGATCACATCGTCAGGCAGGTTGAACTGGTCGCGCAGGGCGGCGAGAGGGTCGCTGGCATCGAGGTCGATGCAGTCTTGGCGTTGGAGTGAGGGCATGGCGAGTGGAGAAAAAAATCAGAGTTCGCGCAGCACGGCGCGCACCGGTGAAGCGCAGGCGCCTTGCAATTTGAGGGGCAGGGCGATCAATTCATAGTCGCCCTCGGGCACGTCGTCGAGCACCAGATTTTCGAGTACGCGAAGATTGTGCCGCCGCAGGCCGGCGTGGCTCTCGAGCGTCTTGCTGGAGGCGGGGTCGACCGAGGGGGTGTCCAGTCCGATCAGCGTCACCCCACGCGCGGCCATCCAGTCCACGGCGGCTGGTGAGAAGGCGGCGAAATGATCCGACCAGACTGTCAGGGCGTGGCGGCGGGTGCGCACCAGCACGCGCTGCGGCAACCGCGCCGCGGCGTGCTCCAGATGGCGGACCTCGATCAGATCGCCGCAGTCCATGGCGTGGATCACCCGGCATGGCCCCAGATAGGGTGCCAGATCCACCGCGTCGATGCCCTGTCCGTCGTTGGCGTAATGCAGTGGCGCGTCGGCATGCGCGCCGACATGCGGCGACAGGCGCATGGCGCTGAGATTGACCGGGCAGCCGGGGCCGAGCCGCGCTGTCCACTCCAGAGAGAACGGTACGTCGCCGGGAAACACCGGGGCGGACGGCGAGACGGTGGGGGAGATGTCCCACAAGCGTGTCATGGATGGGATTTCGGGCGATTTAATGCGGGGTTGTCGATGTATGCAGCTTATCGGATCGTAAAGCATCAATGACGCAGGATTTCCCCATAATCGACCAAAATCACGCGTGATTTGCGGAAACCATGCGTGGGTGCACGCCTACAGTCAATGGCCTGAACAAGGCCCTATCCCAGAACGAGGAGACACCCCGCATGAATGCCCCTTCCACAATCAACCCCATGGGTACTGACGGTTTCGAGTTCGTCGAATATGCCGCGCCTGATCCGGCCAAGCTCGGCGCCTTGTTCGCGCAGCTCGGGTTCAAGGCCATCGCCCGGCATCGGCACAAAGACGTGACCGTATGGCGGCAGGGCGGGATCAACTTCATTGTGAATGCCGAGCCGGACTCCTTTGCCCAGCGCTTCGCCCGGCTGCATGGACCGAGCATCTGTGCCATTGCCTTCCGCGTGGATGATGCGGCAGCCGCCTACAAGCGTGCGCTGGAACTCGGGGCCTGGGGCTTCGATGCGCACAGTGGACCGATGGAGTTGAACATTCCGGCGATCAAGGGCATCGGCGACAGCCTGATCTATTTCGTCGATCGCTGGCGTGGCAAGAATGGCCGGCACGGCGGTATTGGCGACATTTCGATCTACGACGTGGATTTTGTGTCCATCGCGGACGCGTCGATGGATCATGCCGGCGTGGGGCTGACGGAGATCGACCACCTCACCCACAACGTGCACCGTGGCCGCATGGGCGAGTGGGCCGATTTTTATACCCGGCTGTTCAACTTCCGCGAAATCCGTTACTTCGATATCGAAGGGCAGGTGACCGGAGTGAAGAGCAAGGCCATGACCAGCCCCTGCGGCAAGATCCGCATTCCAATCAATGAGGAAGGGCAGGAGAAGGCAGGGCAGATTCAGGAATATCTCGACCTGTATCACGGAGAAGGCATCCAGCATATCGCCCTGGCGACCGACGACATCTTCAAGACGGTCGAGGGGCTGCGCGCTGCCGGAGTGGAATTCCTCGCCACGCCCGACACGTATTACGAACTGCTCGACAAGCGTCTTCCCGGCCACGGCGAGGACGTGCGGCGTCTACGTGCCAACAACATCCTCGTCGACGGCGCGACGCAACCGGACAAGCGACTGCTGCTGCAGATCTTCACCCAGACGGTGATCGGTCCGATCTTTTTCGAGATCATCCAGCGCAAGGGCGATCAGGGCTTTGGCGAAGGTAATTTCAAGGCTTTGTTCGAGAGCATCGAACTCGATCAGATGCGGCGCGGGGTGTTGGACACCCAAACCGCTTGAAGGAGAAGGAGTTTCTCATGTCCACCGCGCCTGTGACTTACGGCGATGCCACCATCACGCCGCGTGGCGACTATGGCCATTGCCATGCCGACTACACCTGTGACCAGCAATGGGAGCGCTACACGGCGGCAGAGCATGACCTTTTTGCGCGGCTCGTCGCGCGGCAGATGGCGCTGCTGCCTGGACGGGCCTGCGAGGCGTTCTTGCAGGCGCTGCCGCAGTTGCAGGCGACGGACCGCATTCCCCGGTTTGCCGACATCAACGCCCGGCTCCAGGCGGCAACTGGCTGGGAGATCGTGGCAGTGCCGGGTCTGATCCCCGAGGACGCGTTTTTTCGCCTGCTCGCGGCAAGGCGCTTCCCGGTCACGGTGTGGCTGCGCAAGCCGGAGGAGTTTGATTACATCGTCGAGCCCGATCTGTTCCACGATCTGTTCGGCCATGTGCCACTGTTGTTCGATCCCGTGTTTGCCGACTATATGCAGGCCTTTGGCCTGGGCGGATTGAAGGCGGAGGGGCAGGATGCCCTGCAATATCTGGCGCGTCTGTATTGGTACACGGTCGAGTTTGGGTTGATCCGTTCGCCGCAAGGCTTGCGCATCTACGGCGCGGGCATTTTGTCGTCCGGTGGCGAGGCGGAGCACAGCCTGCGCAGTGCACAGGCACGGCGCGTGCCGTTTGATCTGCCGCGCCTGCTGCGCAGCCGCTATCGGATCGATGACTATCAGGCGACCTATTTCATCATCGACAATTTCCAGCAGCTGTTCGAAGCCACCGCGCCGGATTTCACCCCGCTGTATGCACAGGCGGCGGCGCTGCCGGAGATCGATGCCGGGGTGGTGCTTCCGACCGAAGTGGACGAAGTGGTCTGAAGGGGTTGCCGCGTCGGGCTGGGGTTGCGGCGCGCACGAAGGTGTCAGGGGGGCAGGCCCGTGCTGCTGGCAAAAGCCGCCCGTTCGCTTGTCTGCGTCGTCTCAATTCTGCGATGCCCGCAACCTGGATTCGAGGCGGGAGAGCTGGCGCGGTCCTAGGACAGCATGAAGGTCTGATATTCCAGCTTGCGGAACAGGCGCTGCAACAGCACCATGCCCAGCATCAGCGTGATCAGCAGCGATACGCCGAAGCCATAGCCGAAGAAGGCCGGGCCGAGGTGAATCGAGACCACGCTGAGCGCGAAGTTGAGCACGGTGAGCGTGGCAGTGATGATCACCACATCGCGCCGGCGGTCAAGGTAATAGAACACGTTGAGCACGGCCAGAAGCATCACCTGAAAACTCGCGGCCACGGCCTGCACCAGAAACAGCGGAATGTAGAGCGTGCTGATGCCGATCCAGGCGAACAGCGCGGGCACAAAGGTATAGACCGCCAGCAGGGTGAGCGCCTGCACCTTGAGAATTTGGTAGAGCCCTTCGCGCACCACGCCCTGCATGCCGTCGTGATAGCGGGAGATGTCCTGCAGCGCGCCGCCCTCGCGCACGGCGGTGTAGAACTTGTCGTACCACTCAACGAAATCGGTCTCGAACTTCACCAGAAAAATGCCCATGCCCGGAATCACGCACAAGTAGGCAAGAAACACCGGCAGGTCGTAGATGGTGGAGGCGCGCAAAGGTCCGATGACCGGCGTGGACGTGCCACTGGTGAACCAGAAGGTCAGCTTGTCCGCCCAAACTCCGAGGTTGTAGAGCACGCCACCAGCGATCAGCGACAGATACATCTGACGCGGGCGAAAGCAGGCCAGGCTGATGGGACGGGACACCGGAAAGTTGCGCAGCACCAGCCAGAGCATCAGCACCCACATGCCGAACTGGCCACCGAGAAACCCGAGCAGCAGACCATCCAGCCCCCAAGGCCGGGCGACATACGACAGCACCACAGACATGCCGTAGCCCAGCGCGTATAGGCCAACGATGGCACGGTACTGCTTCAACCCCGACAGGAACACCGTGGTGATCCACAGGTTGGACAGCAGGGTGAGACCGACCACGATCAGCACGCGGTACAGATTGCCGACTCCGTTGAAGCCTAGCAGCGCGACCAGCCAGCCCAGTGTGCCGCTAACCGCTGTGGTCACCAGCACGACGCCGAAATACGCCGGGGCGATGTCCTCCTTGCGCTTTTCAAACAGCCGGTCGGCCACCCAGCGGGTGAAGCCCAGCTGCAAGCCGCCGGTCAGGATGAGTGAGGCCATGATCAGGTAGGTGACCGTGACCTGGAACTGGGTGATGAGCGCGTCGGGCGTCACCACTCCCAGCGAGAGCACGCCCACCGCAATGAGGCCGATAATGGAAAACACCCACGGTCCGGAGCTGATGATGGACGCGTAGGTATAGGCGCGCAGCAGCCCGAGATAGGACTCGGTGCGTAGCAGCTTGCGCAGCTCGAAGCCGATGCCAGCCATGGTTAGTGGCCCCCCACGTCCGGGCTCAGCCCTCTCTGCTCCCCGAGGCCGCTAGTCTCCGCGCAAGAGATGGGATCTTTCTTGGACGACCCTGCCTCAGGCTCCGAAATGATGCATTGCGGCCCGGTCTCCTCATGCAGCGGGGGCTCTCCACGCAGCCAAGTGGAGACTGCGCCGACATCGTCGCTCAGGCCAGAGGCGCGGGCGGCGCTGCGTTGCAGGGCGTCGTCGTATACCGCGCGGTAATTGTCGAACATGATGGGCTGGGTGTAGTAGCGCTCCACGCGGGCGATGCCTGCAGCACTTGCGGTCTGCCAGCGGGCGGCGTCGCCCAGCAGTTCGGCGCAGGCTTCGCCCAGTGCCTGCGCGTCGGCAATGCCCACCACGGCGCCGGAGGCCCCCAGCGCCTCATCCTCCTCCCCCAGACCGTAGATGAGCTGGCGGCAGGAGCCCACGTCGGTGGTCACCGAGGGCACGCCACCGGCATAGCCTTCGAGCATGACCAGCGGTAGCGCCTCGCTGATGGAAGACAGCACCACCAGACCGACCTTGGGCATGAGTTCGGTGAGTTTCTGGAAACCGAGGAACTTCAGCGTGTCGCCCAGTTGCAGGCTGTCGGCCAGGTCGTGGCATTCGCGGGCGTATTCCGGGTGCTCGTCCTCCGGACCGGCGATCCAGCCTTCCAGTCCGGGCAGGCGGTTGCTGGCCACGCGCACGGCGCGGATGAAGGTCTTGATGTCCTTGATCGGCACCACGCGGCCGATGAGGCACATCACCAGCGGTGGCGAGGCTGGGCGCTGTGCGCGCGTTGCGGCGAAGGGCGGCACGTTGATGCCGTTGGCGATGCAGCAGGTGGTGATGGGGTTGGCGCCATCGGTGACCTGCCGCACGCGGTTGGTCTCATACAGGGCGATGACCGGGTCGGCGGCGTCGTAGCACATGCGTCCGAGCGACTCGAACAGCCGGATCCAGAGCTGGCGGAAATAGCCGGCCTCGCCCGCGGTGCGCTCCAGCACCGGAGTGTTGTCGCTGATCCAGCTCGCCGAGAACAGGTCGATGCGGCGTTCCTTGGTGTAGATGCCGTGTTCGGACAGCACCAGCGGCTTGTTGTAGAGCCGCGCCAGCACCGCACCCAGATAGCCGGCATACCCGGTGGACACCGTGTGATAGAGCTTGGCGCGCGGCAGCTCGCGGGCCAGCGTGGCCAGGGTCCAGATCGGGGTGTGCATGGTGCGCACCGTCCAGAAGTAATCGACAAAGGACGGGTCGGTGCAGCGCAGCTGGTATTGCTCGGTGAGATAGCCCCAGGACTGGTGCGAATGCAGGAAATACTGGAGGTCGAGCTTGTCCTGCATCGCTTCCAGACTGGCGCGCAGCACCTCTGCGCGGCTGGCGGGGTCGTCGCCTTCGCGGATGAGGGCGTGCAGGTTCTCGACGAGTTCGGCGGTCTTGGCGTCGCCGCGTTCCTCGCGTGCGGCGGGCAGCACCGCATCGCTGAACAGATAGTGATGGGTGAGACCGACGACATTGGGCGGCATCTGGTAGCGGGGCTTGCCGTAGTCTTCCTCGCGTGATCCGAGGAACACCAGATGAAAGCGCAACTCCGGAAAGCCGCTGACGATCTGATGGACCCAGCTTGACACCCCGCCGGAGACATAGGGATAAGTGCCTTCGAGCAGCAGCATGACGTCAATGTCTGCTGATGCTTCATAGGCATGCGGCTGGGTGTCGGTGAAGTCGGGTCTGGACATGGTGTCAACTGAGCAGCAGGCGATCGGTGTCGCTCAAGGGGGCGGGTATCGGCGCCTTGGCGGGTTGCGGCTGTGGGCTGCCCGGGCGGGTTGCCGCCGGCTCGTCGCCGATGGTCAGGTGACCTGCGCTGGTGGTGAGCGTCTGCCAGACCCGCACCACCGGGCGCAGGCGCGGCGCGACCTGACGGGTGCCCAATGGCTGCAGGGCGGCGGGGATGCGGTTGAAATGCCGCTCGATCCATTCCAGTTCGGCGGCATAAGGCCGCCACAGCGTGGGGCTGGCACCCTCCGCCGTCAGGCGTTCCAGCACCGTGCGGGCATCCTGCGTATTTCCGGCGGCGAGAGAAAGCCGCAGAAACATCATCTGCAGACCCGTGTCTTGAGGCAGGGCGTCGCGCGCCAGGTTGCAGTATTGCAGTGCCTGCTGCAGGGCAAAGTCGCGCAGGTCGCCCTGGGCCAGTCCCTGGTAGATGAGTTCCATCTGCAACTCGGCCACGCGTTGCGCCGCGCGGGCCAGGGCCGGGCCGGGCGCGGCGGCATGGCGCACCACTTCCACTTCGCGCAGGGCGTCCTGCAGGGTGTCGGTCAGGCGCTGCTCCCAGGTGTTGCTGATGCCGTAGGCGAGCAGACGGATTTCTTCGTCGGGATCGGACAGGAGTTTGCGCAGCACTGGCAGGGTCATGCGCGGCGACATCTCGCGCAGCGCGAGCACGGCGCGGATGCGCTGCGCCTGTGGCTGGCTCTGGTCGCGGGCGATGCGCGCGGTCTGGCCTGCGGGCAGGTCGCGGCGTTGGTCATCGTCGATATGCGACACGGCGAACACCTGCAGTTGCGGTGCCTCGCGCAGGTGATCGGTGATCTTGTGGCGCATCGGCAGCCACTTTGCCAGCCGCGCGGCCAGCAGCAGCCCAAAGACGCCCACCACCGGGAAGAACAGTGCCAGCGAGACCAGCAGGCTGAGGGACAGGCGCCGCGGCTTGCGCAACTCGCCGGGCAGCAGAGACCAAAGCAAGAGGCCGACCAGTACAGCCGCCGCGCCATGCACCAGCCAGAACAGCAGCAGGTGCGCGTCGTTGCGGCTGACGAGCATCCAGGCTGCCGTTGTCTCCAGGAGGACGATGAGTGAACCGAGCTTGTAGAACAGCGGATTCATGGCGCGTCCGGCTTCTTCACCGCAGCTGGCGTTTGCACGGTCGGGGCGCTGCTCAACAGGCGGCGCAGTTCCAGGAAGCCCGCCGGGCCGGAGACTTCGAGAAAGTCGAGATCGAAGGCCTGGTCAGGGCGCTGGTTGCTGCGGCCAAGAATCTGCCCCAGCAGCGTCACCATGTCACGGCGGTAATTCGCCAGTCCGCCCGAACTGAGCAAGGGCAGCAGGACGACCAGCGCGGGCTTTCCGCCCCGACCCTTGAGCGTCCAGGTGGAGCTTTCCACCGGCTGCAATCCGGCAAATTCGGCTAGGGCGTCGTCACTGACGCGGCCTTGCCCGCTCCACACTGCGCAATAACTGCGCAGCTTGAAGTTCTGCCCCAGTTCGCTGAGCTGCGCCCATTCCTGCTGCAGGCTGATGGGGGCCTGCACCCAGGCCGAGCGCACATCCTCGACCGAGAGTTCGAGCTGGCTGAAGTCGAGGTAAGAGCCGCACAACACCTGCAGGCGCTGCAGATTGTTTTCCTCGAACGACATGAAGGGCATGGTGTGCACGCCAAGCAGGGCGTCCACTTCGTCGTATTCGTCCAGCCGCAGCGGCGCGGCGAACACCCAGGGATTGCTTTCCGATTCGTTCAGCACGGCCTGGGCGATATGCACCGACTGATGCGTCTCCAGGATGCGGTTGATCAGCGCGTCGGTCAGATCGAGCGCGGGAAGGCTCTGTCCCAACGAGGCGGCCAGTCGCCATTGCAGACCTTCCGGACTGATCTCCCGCACGAAGATTCCGGCCTCGACGAGCCGGCACGACTGGCTGAGCAATTGCAGAAAGGCGCGCGGATCGGGCAGGGGGGCGGGCACCGGCAGTCCGGGAGTGGCGACCGGTGCGGTTAGCGCCGGGCGGTTGCTCTGAAAAGTGAAGGTGCGGCGCAGATCGAGCAAGGCGTCGCGCAGGGTCATGGGACGGTCGGTGAGTTCCTGTTCCAGCGTGGACAGGGCTTCCTTGATGACAAACAGTCGGCGCTTGGTGCGTTCCAGCCGGGCGGTCAGGTCTTTGGTGACTTCGCGGTGCAGCACCTGACGGTTGCGGAACGCCGCGCCGAATTCGCCGAGAATCAGGGTCATCAACATGCCGCCGAGGAAAAACTCCGCCGGAAACGCCGTGGCGGTCGCGTGACTCAACAGCAGGGGGGCGAGCTTCCAGAACGCGGCATAAAGTGCCACGCCAAACAGCCCGTAACCCGCGCCATAGCGCACCGCGATCAGCCAGGGCCCGAACCAGGCCCAGGGAAATCCGGCATGCGCCCCCAGCGGATCATTTGGGCGTAGCGCCCAGCCCAGCCAGAGCACCAGGACGGGCAGCAGCACGCTCTCGAACGTGGCTACCAGCTGTCCGGACCTGGTGTTCGGGCGCCAGTACCGCAGCCATCGCCAGCGCATGCGTGCCGACTCGCCGCGCATGCGGCGGGTGACGCGGGTGGAGAGCTTGTCGAGTTTCATCCAGTGGACAGCCTAACGTCAGGATTTCGCCACGGGCTTCGGCGTTGCCGCCGTCACCCGGATGCCGCGCAGCAGGGCTTCGATCTGCGACTGTCCCACTGCGGCCAAGGCCTGATAGCCCCAGCCGGAACGGCCGCCGCTGGCGCTCCAGACCACCTGGCCGGTGGGCACGTCAGTAACCAGCAGGGTGATGCCCACGGCGGGCTCGCTGTCCACTCCGGTCTTGTAGCGCCACTCCGTGACCGTGCCCGACAGCGCATAGCGTGCACCTTGCTCCTTGGCCCAGGCCAACGCCTGGGAGGAACTCACAGCGGGCTCTGCTTCCAGAGGGTTGTCGCCAGATTTCTGCGGATAGACCACCACGTCACGCATGCCCTTTTGCTGCAGTAGAGAGACCGTGATGGCCTGCGCCCGGCGCTCGACCAGCGGCACGTCGGTGGCATTGGACAAGGGCAGCACGGCGAACTTTCCGTCCGCAGGCACGGTGAGTGACTGGCCGGGCAGGGCGGTGACGGCGCAGCCCGCCAGCAGCAGCGCACCCGCGCCGAAAACGCCGAGCGCCGCGCGGCGCAATGGGGATGAAATAGTCATGGAACTCTCCTGCATCATGATGAAAAGGAACGCGGTCAGCGACCGAACCACAGTCGGTACTGCACACTCCACTGGCGGTTCAGGCCCGATGTGTTTTGCTCGCGCTGGTAACTCAAAGACAGTTCGTCGGGCCCGAACAGCGGGCCATGAATACCCAGATCGAGGTTGGCGGTCGATCCCAATTTGCGAGATTGCAGCACATCGACCTCGGCATAGGGCAGCCAGTGGCGGGTGTAGGTGTCGCTATGCGCGGTATTGAAGCCCAGACCCAGGCCGAGCACATCGTCACCCGCGGGGATGAAAAACTCGGCATTCGGCGCCACACCACCTGGAACCAGCGGGGCATAGGCCGGCAAGAATGGAGCGGTGTTGGCGCTGAAACGGTTGGAATACCCGAGCAGCTTGACGCTGAGATCGGGCTCGCCGCGGCGGAGCCAGTAACCCAGCTCGAACTGGGTGCTCGCGCCATGCCCCAGCGGGTCGCCACGGCGCGTGTCGTAGGACATGATCGCCGTGCTCACATTGGCCCAGGCACGGCCGAAATCGCGCGACAAACGCAGTTGCAGCCGGTCGCGTGCTCCCGCGATTTGCAGCGGGCCGGATTCGTCCGCCACGGCGTTGTGCTCAATCGCGACCTGCGCGTGCACGTTGCCTGGAAGCCGTGTGCCGCCGTCGATGCGCCAGCCGTTCAGCGTGCCAACGGCAGTGTTGTGAGTCAGCGTGCCGCCGAGCCGTGCCTGTTCGCCCTGCCATTGCACGCCGATCCGGGCGTCGCTCCATATGGACGGCACCCCGGTAAGCACCGCGGTGTTGTTGCTCCGCATGGATTGACGACTGGCCTGCGCCAGGACACGCCATTGCCCGCCAAGTTGCAGGGACTGCCGCAGCACCAGCCCCTGGCGTACCACGTTGTCGATCTGGCGATGCTCCAGCGTGACCGTGGTCCGATGGGCCAGCGCCAGTTGCTGTTCGGCGGTCTGCTGCGCCAGCGCCTGCAGCGCCGGGTTGTCCTGGCCGGTTTCTGCGGCGTTCTCCAGCACCCGTTCAGCGGTGGAAAGCGCCTGCATGGGATGGCCGGCGACACGCTCGGCTTCCGGTCTGTCCTGTGGCAGCAGATGGCGCGCGGCACCTTGTTTCAGTGCCCGGTTGACGGCTTCGCGGTCGCTGTCGCGCAAGGCCATTTGCAGCACGATGGATTGGCGCGCCGCCGGAGTGAGCACACGCCGCGCCAGCCACCAGCGCGCAGCAGAGGTGGTGTCCAGCCGCAACAGCCAGTCGGCGATGGCGGCGTTGGCTTGCAGGGTTTGCTGGCGGCTCAAGGCGCCGCCGCGAAGTTTGCTGCTCAACCGGTTCAGCAGCGCCTGCTGTCCCGCGCCGTCGAGCCGGTCATGGCTCAGCCGCATCCGGGCGAGCAGTTCGTTCAGATTCCTGTCGGTGGCTTTGCCCGCCGCGGTCTTGCCCGGGCGCCTCTGCAGCAGCGCCCACGACTGGTTGTAGGCCGACTGCGCGCGTCGGCCATCGCCCGCCTGCGCCAGCAGGTCGCCGTAGTTCAGCAGCCAGAGCGGATCGGTCTTTTTGCGCGCGTACAGTTTCCGGCTGTAACGCAAAGCCAGGGTGCTGTCGCCCAGTGTTTGCGCCGCCGCGGAGAGCACGTCCAGGCCATCGTACAGGCCTTGCAGGCCGCGGCTGTAACGCGCCATGTCTTGCCGCAGGCCATCGAGTTCGCCGCTGTCGATCAGCATCCACAGCAGGGCGATCTGGTTGTCG
>JBAUTC010000047.1:0-15930 GCA_049582025.1 Thiomonas sp. | reverse complement strand
ATTGTATCCTATGTATTGCGACCCACAGGTTGTTATGTTTCCGCCTACATAGGCGTATTTATAATATGCAAATCCTTTGAATGGTGAAGCATAAATCTGTATATTTGTTGAGCCGCCTCCAGTGTTGAATCCATCCACCCATGTATTTGGAAATGTTGCATTTGGATAATTGGTTCCATTGGCATATTTTGGCGGTAGATATGTTGTGTTTGGGTTGTAATAGGTTCCATTCGTTGCGGAATTGATGCCAGTGGCTGAGTCTGGCATGTAGTCCCAAGCCATCGAGCCGGAATCATCCAGCATCAGCACCAGGTTTGGTGGAATGGGCTTCTGGATGATCAACGGACTCTGGTCTATGGTGACGGCGGCCTGCACCAAAGGCGTGCCTGCAAGGATTGAGGACAGCGCAATGACGGCGGATTTGAAAATGGACGAGCGGGTCAATGACATGGCGGACTCCGTAAACAAGTTGTTCTGTGTGAATCGGCGGATCAGGAGGTTCTGTAAATCGCCTGCAAGGTGACTTGTGCGCGGTCCTGCGCCGGGGCGCCGGCGGCGCCAGGCGTGCTGCTGCGCGCGGTGATGCGATAGCACTTCCCTGCCGTTTTCAGTGAGCCTCCGCCGCCCTGGTTGTTTTCGTCGTTGGTGAATTGAAAATTGCCGCCGCCGTCCACGCTGCACTGTCCCATGTACTGAATGATGTAGGACGGGTTATTGCCGTAAAGGGAGATGATGTTTGCTGTGCCGCCACTTGGGTTCGTTGCGGTGGGGGGGAGGGTCCAGGCTGCGGTTGCGATATCTGGCAGGCCTGAAACCCCAACCTGATTTGCCGGATTGTCGAGGCATGGGGCGTCGGCGCAGTTTGTAACGCCGTTGACGTTGTAAGTCGTCGAATCCGGTAGGGGTGCCGGAGGCAGAATGGTTGTTGATGCCAATTGCAACGTCGCTTCTGCCACTTGAAATGCCTGCGCGCGGTCAAAGGTGTTGCCGGCCATTTTTTCCTGCATGGTGGACAGGCGGATGGCCGCCAGCCCAATGACGGTAATCACGACGAGCAGAATCAATGCCACGATGAGAGCGACGCCATGCTGTTCCCGTGCGCGGTGGCTGAATCGGATTGTGCGCAGGGCGCAGGAAAGATTGCTGTAGCGGTTCATGGTCTTATCGCACGCGGATGGTGGTGTCGAAGGTGCGAACCAGAGGCTCTGGGCTCGTCGTGTTGTTCGGATTCGTCAGGGTCTGCATGGTGAGCGTGAGCCGTACTGTGCTGACCGTATTCCAAGCTGTGCCAACTGCGGCTGCGTTCACAAAATCCGTGCCGGTGGTGAGATAGGCGATTCGCAGATTGGTCACGCCGCGGATGATTTCGTCGGACACCAGGGCGTTGCCCGCGTAATGTGCGCGGTAGAGCGACTGCGTGCCCGCTGGAGCCCCCGCGCCCGCCGCTCCCAGATACCAAGCGTGTGCCTGGTAAGGAGCCACATAGCCGGAGCTGCCGAACGAGGCGCACCCCAACTGGCTGCTGTTTCCCGGTGTGCCACCAGTCGCGACGGGCAGCCCGGCGTTGAATGCCGCTGTCTGATAGATGTAGGCCTGTGTGCCGTCGCAGGTCATAACAAGATCATTCGTTCCAATGCCGACATCGGTCGGCGCATTGGCCATGGGCGCGCCAGCCGTGCACGCAGCCCCTGCAGTAATTGCGTCGGCGCTGACCTGGCCGACTCCACGGGTGACGATGGAGGGCATGTTGGCCGTTGGCGCTGGTGAGACGGGCAGCGGGGTCAGGGTGCTTGCATCATCGACGCCGAACAGGCCTGCGCCATTGACCCAGCGATACCAACCGTTGCCGTTCAGGACGTCGTTGATCGTGCTGTTGCCGCAGGGGGAGCTTCCGGCCTGGCGGATGTCGCGGGCCATGAGTTCAAAGGCGATGCGCGCGTTGTCCTGCAGCTGACCGAGACCATTGTTGGTGGCGTAGCTCTGGCGGCTCGACAGCAACACACTGACGACTGCACCGATCACAACCAAGCCCAGCAGCATGGCGACCATCAGTTCGACAAGAGTCAGGCCGCCTTGCCGCAGGCGGCGCGTTGGAAAAGACAGAGTGGAGGGGCTCATAGCTGCGTCCAGTACGTCAGGCTTTGGGCTGCTTGGCCGCCGGTGGCCTTGCTGTCGTTGAAGGTCAGGGTGATCTGGCAATTGCTTGCGGTCACAGCAGCGCCCGTGGGTGTGCAGGTGATGGTGCCCGTCGTCCCACTCCCCATGGCGGCAAGGCCGCCCAGTTGAGTGCCAGGCGGCGGTTTGGTGACCGAATATCCCGTGGGCGGGTTGGAGCCATCGAACCCCAGACACCAGTTGCGCAACTGGGTTTCGGCGAGTGTGCCCGCAGCGGTCGGGCAGCTGCCCACAGTGACTGTGGTGTTGTAGGCGCCAGTCAAGGCATTAGCGCTGTCGGACCGCATGATGTCGAACATCGAGTAGGCGGCAATGCTGGCCTGGGTTCGAACCAGCGCGCTGTTGTTGTCGGCGATGGTTTTGACCTGCAACACCACAATGCCCAGGATGCCAATGGACAGCACGGCTGCGGCGATCAGGATTTCAATCAACCCGACGCCGGACTGGGGCTTTGGGTTGCACCGGGCAGGGCATGACCGGCGCAGAGGGCTATTTGCAGGTTGCATTCGGGGCGCTCGCATTGCAGGTTTTGGAGTCGGTGCAACTTGCCACCGTCGCTCCGGTGTAAAGGTAGATGCAGCGGTGGTTGTCGGAGGAGATGGCGGTGCTGTAGACGTCCGCCACCAGCCCGGAGTAGCCGGTGCTGCTTGCCGGTGCGAGCAGCAGGCCAATGGGTGTCGCGATAAGTGCGGTCACGGGGGAACTGGACTGAACGCCTTCGGGCAACGTGACGGCTTGTGTCAGCGGCACGGACGCTGTGTTCGCCGGTGTGGGCAGGGCCGTGACCGCGCCGTTCAGGTCGATCTGCACGTTGCCTCCCCTCTTGACGGCTTCTCCGCGCGCATAAGACAGCAAACTCACCGCGTTGTTGGCCTGGGTGGTCAGCCTGCTGGAAACCATGAGCCGATTGAAGCTCGGCACGGCCAATGCCAGCAGCAGCCCTGCGATCGCCAGGGTGACAAGCAGTTCGACCAAGGTGAACCCGCGTACGCAGGATCTCCCGGGGCGGGCGTTGGAGGCAGAGACGGTGAACGTGTGCATGGTGGGCGTTGTTCTTGTGGCAATGTGTGTAATGGATTGCGTCTAAGGTATCCAGATTGCGATGCAACCGATTGTGGCGGAGTGCCTATGTCAGTGCGCCAGGTTTCTGACGAACGGTCAAATCTGGCCGACGAACGGTTAATTTCTGTTGCGAAGTTTGCAATTTGCGCTTTGCGGATCGCGCAAAAGGTGACGCGCCGCCTTCACACGCAGGACTTGCGGCTGACGTGGATCGCTTTGTCGGAGGCTGAAAGCCAGAGGGCTTGCGCGCGGTCGGGAGCGCCGTGCGCTGCGTCGCAGTCCCAGTCGGACAGGACTTGCCTGAGCAGGCCACTTTCCCAGTGATTGCGTGGGCGGTGAGTGTGGCCGTGGATCATCCACCTGCAGTCCGCCCGCGACAGCCAGCGGGCGGCTTCTTGCGGGTCGGCGTCGGCCCAGTTTTCCGGGCGGGTTTGCGCAGCGCTACTTGCGGCGCGCATGGCGAGGGCTTGTTGCACACGTGCGGCCAAAGGCTGCGCGAGGGCATGACGCTGCCAGTCCGGGGTGCGGACTTTGGCGCGGAATTGCAGATAGGCAGTATCTGCGGTGCAGAGTTGGTCGCCGTGGGTCAGCAGGACGCGCTGGTCCTGAAAGATAAACACCGCGGGGTCGGGCAGGAGTTGCGCGCCGGTGGCGTGCACGAAGCCCGCGCCGAGCAGAAAGTCGCGATTGCCATGTTGCACGAACAGGGCGCGGCCTGTGTCGGTGAAAGCGCGCAGGGCGTCGGCGATAGTTTGCGCAGAGCCGGCGTCTTGCTGCGCGACGGCGGGTGCGGCTGGAGAGAGCAGGTCATCTCCAATCCACGCCTCGAACAGGTCGCCAAGGATGAACAGGGCGTCGGCTTCGCGGGCCCCGCCCTTCAGCCAGTCGACAAAGGCCTGCGTGGTGCGAGGGGCTTGCGCGGCCAGGTGCAGGTCGGAGATGAAAGCGATGCGCCGCCACCGGGACGGAGCAATCAGAGGTGGTGCGACCGGGGAGGCGGGCGGATTTCCCGCCGAGTGCTCTGTGGGAGGAGTGACTTCAGCCACGTGACGCACCGCTCCCGTTTCAGACGTCAGATCTCGACAGCTTTGAGGATGACCACATCGTCCTGCGGCACATCATCGTGAAAGCCCTTGCGGCCAGTCTTCACACTCTTGATCTTGTCCACCACATCTTGCCCTTCGACCACCTTGCCGAACACGGCGTAGCCCCAGCCCTGAGCGGACGGTGCGGTGTGGTTGAGGAAGGCGTTGTCGGCGACGTTAATGAAGAACTGTGCTGTGGCCGAATGCGGATCGGAGGTGCGGGCCATGGCCAGGGTGTAGCGGTCGTTTTTCAGGCCGTTGTTGGCTTCATTCTGGATGGGGGACAGCGTGGGTTTTTGTTTCATGCTGGGCTCGAAACCGCCTCCCTGGATCATGAAGCCGTCGATCACGCGGTGAAAGATGGTGCCGTCGAAATGGCCGGAGCGCACATAGGCCAGGAAGTTTTCGCTGGACTTGGGTGCATGCTCGGTGTCGAGTTCGATGCGGATGTTGCCGTGGTTGGTTTGGAGTTCGACCATGATGGACTTTCTTCAGTAAGGATCAGTTGAGAAGTTTGGCGTTTTCGATGACGATGGGCTTGACCGGCACGTTCTGGAACGGCCCGTCATCCTTGGTGGGCGCGGCGACGATCTTGTCGATGATGTTCATGCCCGAAATCACCTTGCCGAACACGGCGTAACCGTGGCCGTCGGGTTTGGGATAGTCGAGGCCGGCGTTATCGGCCACGTTGACAAAGAACTGCGCGGTGGCCGAATCGGGGTCGGAGGTGCGGGCCATGGCGATGGTGCCGCGCAGATTGAGCAGACCGTTCTGGCTTTCCAGCGGAATGGGCGCGCGGGTGGGCTTTTGTTTCATGTCGGCAGTAAAGCCGCCGCCCTGCACCATGAAGCCGGGAATCACGCGGTGGAAGATGGTGCCTTTGTAGAAGCCGCTTTTCACGTAATCAAGAAAGTTGGCCACGGTTTTGGGCGCGCGTGCGGGGTTGAGCTGCACCACGAAATTGCCCATTGTGGTGACGAATTCCACCTTGGGCTGGGCGGCGGGCGCATCAGCCGCGTGCGCCGCGGGAAGTGCGGTGGCTGTGACCAGGCCGAGGGCGGCGAGCAGGGGCGCGATACGTTGCCGCACGACACGCAATGTGCTGGAAACGAGGGGGCGAGTCGGGGTGTTCAGGCTGAAATCCATTATGAAACGCTTCCTTGAAAAATGAGCTGCCAGTGCGCGCTGCGCTGTGCCCAGTATTGACGATAAAGGGTGCTCCCGGGCGAGTCGGCAGCACTGTACTGCACCACGATTTGCCCCGGGTACTGCAGGATGGTCAATGCGCCAGGGGTGACCGGGGTGGGCTGCCTGGGCGCGTGTGGCGCGGCGCTGGTGGCGAGAAGGGCGTCTTGCGGGCGGACTCCCTGCAAGGCGGCACGGGTGATATCGGCCTGCAGTTTCGTGTTGACGCTCTGGCGTTGCGCGGCCCATTGCGGTGCGGTCAGCCACTGTACATGGCGGGTGATGACCACTGGCGTGCTGCCCGCCGGGGTATCGGCCATCAGGCTGCGCACGTCCGGGTTGGAGAGCACCACGCAGCCATCGGAGGCCAGCGGCACGCGATCGTAGCTGTCGTGCGGTGTGCCGTGCAGCCAGACGCCAAATCCGGTATGACCCTGTTGTTTGTCCCACTCGTTGGGATAGTTGAGCGTCAGGGCGCCTGCGCCGTAGAGCGGCTTGAGGTCTTTGGCGCCGATTTTCCGGGTGATGAAGTAGATGCCCAGCGGGGTTTTCATGTCGCCCACTCGCGTCTTGCCGGCGCCGAGTTTGCCCTGGCTGAAGTAATAACTTGCCTGCAACTCTGGAATGCCTTCGTGCAGGTGAAACAGATACACCCGTGAGCGTGCGGTATCGACCACGATGGCCCGCTGCACATCGGGTGCCAGAGACACCAGATTGGCCGGGATCGCGCCCGCGGGCGGCGCGGCGGTATAGGCGGCAAGCCGCGCCAGTGCTTCTGCACGTAGTTCCAGAATTCGAGCGTCTTGCTTGCGCTCTTCCTGCTGGGACGCGGGCAGCGGCGCCGCGGCGAAGCCGGGCGTGTCGCCTCGGCTGGCTTGCATCACGTCGCCCAGAAGCAATTGCGCTAGGGAGAAATGTGGAGCATCGCGGACCAGTTGCTCGGCCTGGGCGCGGGCGGCGTCAAGATGGCCTGCGGCGATTTCTGCGTAGGCATGCAGTAGTCGGCGTTCCACGTCGTCCTGGTCGGAATGGCTGCCCAGGGTTGTGGTGAGCCTGAGCAGGGTGCGGGCCGAAACCGCGGCTTGCTGGGCGGAGTGGACCGCGTCGCTGGCCGCATTGGTTTGCACACTTTGCGGAGCGGCCGGCACATCTTGGGTGCTCGGGACCGCGTCGTAATCGGTGGCCGCCCGGGCGACGAACACCAATGGCACGCATAGCAAGGCCCAGGGCAGCAATTTGCGCAGGGGAGGGCGTCGCATGGCAGGCTATGCAGAAGCGGCGGTCAGATGGCAACCCTCAGAGGGCTCAACCGACGGTTTCGCGGACGATCAGCCATTTGCCGTTCTCGCGCTGAAGGTGCAGGGTTTTCGGGCCGTCGAAGTCCAGCGTGCCCGCGGTGTAGTGCTGGCGAAAGCGCGCCGTGGCCTTGTCGCCGTCGATCTGCACTTTCAGGTCATGCACTTTCACGCTGATCTTGGCCTTGTCGGAAATACGGGCCCGTCGCTGGTTTTTCCAGTTTGCCAGGCTCATGCCCTTTTCCGGCTTGAAATCGGGGGCGTAGGCGGCGAAATAGGCGGACAGGCTTTTGTTCTCCCAGGCGGCGGCCCAGCGTTCGACGGCATCGGTCACGGCGGTTTGTTCCGTGGCGATGGTGGTCGCAGGTTTTTCAGCGACGGCCACAGGTTTCGGCGTGACGGGAGCTGCAGGCTCTGCTTGCGCTTTGGGCGCGGGATCGGCCTTGGCGGCGGGCTTTTCCGCGGCGACGGCCACCGGCTTCGATCCCGGGGCGGCAGGCTTGACTTCCTTGCCCGGTTGCGCCGTGGTCACCTTCAGGGGCGCTGCGCTCGGGCTCTTGCCTTGCTCGAACAACTCGCGGATCAGATTGAGTTTGACCTTGGCGTTGGCGTTCTCGTCGGGGGCGAGTTGGAGCGCCTTCTGGTAGGCCTGGCTGGCGAGTTTGGCGTAGATGTCGCCCAGATTGGCCTGCGCGGTGGCGTAACTCGGATTGGTGCGGATGGCCATGTCCAGCGCGGCGCGTGCTTTGTCATACTGGCCTTGCTGAGCATAGAGCACAGCAAGATTGTTGTAGGGCTCGGGCAGCTCGGGATATTGCTCTGTGAGCGACTGGAAGATCTGAATGGCCTGCGCATCTTTCTTCTGCTCGGTCAGGATCACGCCCTTGAGAAACTGATATTGCGGATCCTTGGGTTTTTGCGCCAGCAGCGAGTCCACCTGTTGCAGTGCGTTTTGCAGGTCGCCCTTTTGCAGGCTTTGGGTGACGCTGGCCGAATCTGCTGCCCAGGCGGCAGGGGCGAACAAGGCGAGAGCGATCAGAGAGGCGAGAAGGCGGTTGCGCATAAGTGGGGCGGGATGAGATGTCTGAAAATACGCTTTGCGGGCAGGGCGCGTATGGGAGCAATGCATGCGCATCGCGTCAAGCCGAGGACCGACTGCTTGTGCTAAGTTTTTGATTTTATCCGGGGACATGGCGCGCCCGCGCACAACTTGCCGTCCCCAAGACAAACTCCATGACTGTGTTGCACCTTCACAATACCCTCACCCGCGGGAAAGTCCGCTTTGTTCCGATCGAGCCCGGCCATGTCCGCATGTATGTCTGCGGTATGACGGTGTACGACTACTGCCATATCGGACATGCGCGGGTGATGGTGGTGTTCGACTTGCTGCAGCGTTGGCTCAGGGCGCAGGGACTGCAGGTGACCTATGTGCGCAATATCACCGATATCGACGACAAGATCATCCGGCGCGCGCAGGAGAACGGTGAGACCATCCGTGCCCTGACCGACCGCTTTATCGCCGCGATGCACGAAGACGCCGACGCGCTGGGCGTGGAGCGTCCCACGCATGAACCCCGCGCCACCGACTATGTGCCGCAGATGCTCGATCTGATCGGCACGCTCAAAGACCGCGGTCTGGCCTACCGCGACAGCGCGGGCGACGTCAACTTTCGTGTGCGTGCATTTCCGGGTTACGGCAAGCTGTCGGGCAAGTCGCTCGACGAATTGCGCGCCGGCGAGCGGGTTGAGGTGGATACCGCCAAACAGGATCCGCTGGACTTCGTACTGTGGAAGGCCGCCAAGCCCACCGAGCCGGAGGAGGTGAAATGGCCCTCAAACGATGGCCCGGGTCGCCCCGGTTGGCATCTTGAATGCTCTGCCATGAGCTGCGCGCTGCTTGGTGAGACTTTCGACATCCACGGCGGCGGGGCGGATTTGCAATTCCCGCACCACGAGAACGAGATTGCCCAGAGCGAAGGCGCCAGTGGCAAGACCATGGCCAATGTCTGGGTGCACAACGGCTTTGTGCGGGTCGATGGCGAGAAAATGTCCAAATCGCTGGGCAATTTTTTCACCATCCGCGACATCCTCAAGCATGTAGACGCGGAAACCGTGCGGCTGTTCATCGTCCGCGCGCATTACCGCAGCCCGCTCAATTACAGCGACGAGCATTTGCAAGACGCCCACTCCGCGCTGACCCGCCTCTACACCGCGCTGGACCCATTCGTCGATTTGACGGGGCAGGTCGATTGGAATCACCCACGCGCGCAGGCGTTTGCCGCCGCGATGAATGACGACCTGAACACCCCCGAGGCCATGGCGGTGTTGTTCGAGTTGGCCACGGAAGTCAACAAAACCGGCGATGTCGTGTTGGCCGCATTGCTCAAGGGGCTGGGCGGGGTGCTGGGGCTGCTGCAGCAGAACCCGCGCGAATTCCTGCAGAGCAAGGCAGCCGCCGTGGATACAGCCTGGGTGGAACAACAAGTACAGGCCCGTGTTGCCGCCAAGCAGGAACGCAACTTTGCCGAAGCCGACCGCATTCGGGCCGAACTCACGGCTAAAGGCATCGTGCTCGAGGACAAGCCGGGCGGTGTGACGGTGTGGAGGGCAGCTTGAAGTCGCCTATCGGAAGCTGGGCCGATACGCTCGTCCCGCCACGGCCGTCGAGCCAGTTGGATTGGGACAAGGCCTGCGCGCACCTGCAGCGCACCGACCGCGTGATGCGCAAGCTCATCAAAGCGCACGCGGGCACGCGCCTTCAAAGCCGGGGAGATCCCTTCCAGACTCTGGCGCGCTCCATCATCGGGCAGCAGATTTCGGTCAAGGCGGCGCAAACCGTGTGGGACCGGCTGTGCGCTGCCGTGCCGCAGGTGGCCCCGGAGCCGCTGATTGACCTTGGCGAAGATGCCCTGCGCGCTTGCGGGCTGTCGGGCCGCAAGGTGGGCTATGTACGTGATCTCGCCTCCAAATTTCACGCCGGGGAGGTTCACCCGGACCAATGGCAGGACATGCCCGACGACGCCATCGCCGCCGAGCTGCTGAGCATCCGCGGCATTGGCCGCTGGACTGCCGACATGTTTCTGATCTTCCACCTCATGCGCCCCGACGTGCTGCCGCTGGGCGACCTGGGGTTGATCAAGGGCGTGAGCCACACCTACTTCGCCGGCGAACCCGTGACCCAGAGCGAGGTGCGCGAAGTGGCCGCCGCCTGGGCGCCATGGCGCTCGGTGGGGACTTGGTATATTTGGCGCAGTCTGGATCCGTTGCCGGTCGAGTATTGACCCGTGGGGGCGCCTTGCAGCGCCGGATCTCTTTCCGAGGTGAATATGAGCAAAAAAGTCTTTCTCGATTTCGAGCAACCCGTTGCCGAACTGGAGAACAAAATCGACGAGCTGCGCTATGTGCAAGATGAATCTGCCGTCGACATTTCCGAAGAGATCGGGCGGTTGCAAAAGAAAAGCCAGCAGCTCACCAAAGATCTCTACGCCAAGCTCACGCCATGGCAGACCACGCAGATTGCGCGCCACGCGCAGCGTCCCTACACCCTCGACTACGCCAGCCTGATCTTCACCGATTTTCACGAGCTGCATGGCGACCGCGCTTTCGCCGACGACCTGTCCATCGTCGGCGGTCTCGCGCGTCTGGGCGGTCAGGCCTGCATGGTCATCGGTCACCAGAAGGGGCGCGATACCAAGGAACGCGCGCTGCGCAACTTCGGCATGCCCAAGCCCGAGGGCTATCGCAAGGCGCTGCGGTTGATGAAGCTGGCCGAGAAATTCCACCTGCCGATCTTCACCTTTGTCGACACGCCCGGCGCCTATCCCGGCATCGACGCCGAAGAGCGCAGCCAGTCCGAGGCCATCGGCCGCAACATCTATGAAATGGCGCAGCTTGAAGTGCCCATCATTTCCACCATCATCGGGGAAGGCGGCTCGGGTGGGGCGTTGGCCATCGCCGTGTGCGACCAGTTGCTGATGCTGCAGTACGCCATCTACTCGGTGATTTCGCCAGAGGGCTGTGCCTCCATTCTGTGGAAAAGCGCCGAGCGGGCGCCCGAGGCCGCCGAGGCGCTCGGCCTCACCGCGCACCGCCTCAAGGCGCTTGGACTGGTGGACAAGATCGTCAATGAACCCGTGGGCGGCGCGCACCGCGACCCGACCGCCATGGCTGCGTCGCTCAAGCGCGCCCTGGGCGAGTCGCTGCGGCACTTCCAGCACACCAAACCTGCCGATCTGGTGCAACAGCGCCTCGACCGTCTGCAGGCTTTTGGCAAGTTCGAAGACACCAAGGCGGCCCGCCGCTGATCGCCTGGCGCGCACCGCAGTCATCGCACGGTGCTGAGCAACCCCGCGCTCGCGGCTCTGAAGCGTTTTGCAGCGCAGCACCCGGACATCGCCCAGGCCGACCGCATCGGCATCGCCTTCAGCGGCGGGGCCGACTCCACGGCCTTGCTGTTGGCCGCTCAATCATTTTGGGGTGATCAGGCCCTTTGCGCCCTCCATGTGAATCATGGTCTGCAGGCATCGGCCCCGTCATTCGCGAAACATTGCGCGGCCTTCTGCGAGATGCAGGGCGTGCCGTATGCCGAGGTGCAACTACAGGTCAGCGTGGAACGCGGCCAGAGCGTGGAGGAGCAGGCGCGCGACGCGCGCTACCTGGCACTCGCGGAACTGGCGCGGCAACATGGCTGTACGGTCGTATTGCTGGCGCAGCATGGCGACGATCAGGTGGAGTCTTTGCTGCTCGCACTGTTGCGCGGGGCCGGGCCGCGCGGTCTGGCAGCCATGCCCGTCCGCATGCAGCGCCATGATTGTCTCTTCGCCCGGCCATTGCTCGAGTGCGCGGCAGCCGAGCTACGTGCCTGGCTGGACGCGCAGGGCGTGGCCTATCTGGTCGATCCCATGAACACCGACCCGGCTTATCGCCGCAGCCGCATCCGTGTCGAACTGCTGCCGGTGATTGCGCAACTCGAACCCGCCTACCGGCAGACCCTGGGGCGCACCGCCGCGCTGTGCGCCGCCGCAGACCGACAGATGCAGGCGGGTGCCGCAGACGATCTGCGGCTCTGCCTGCGGTCTGAAGGGCTCGATCTTGCGACCTTGCGCTCCGTGGGAGCGGGGCGCGTCAGTGAAGTGCTGCGCCTCTGGCTGCGCCAACACGCCCAGCGCCTGGACCGGGCGCGCACCGATGAACTGGTACGGCAAGTCCTGCGCACGGGGCAGGGCGCCCACCGTCTGGAACTGCGCCTGCAGCATGGCGAGATTCGGCGACAGGGGCCGTTTCTGATTTTTCGCCAGACTGAAGAGGGTGACGCGAGGACATAGAATGTCTGGTTTTCTGCGGAGCGGCCGGGCGCGTTGTGCGCCGGGTAAAGACGACTTCGCAGCTCTCGAACGCATTTCTCATGGCACTCATCGTCCAGAAATACGGCGGCACCTCGGTGGGGTCTGCTGATCGGATCAAAAATGTCGCTCGCCGCGTGGCCAAGTGGCACGAAGCGGGGCATCAGGTCGTGGTGGTGGTCTCGGCCATGTCCGGTGAAACCAATCGTCTGATCGCGCTGGCAAAAGAGATTCAGCCGCAACCTGATCCGCGTGAACTTGACGTCGTTGCCTCGACCGGCGAGCAGGTCACCATCGGCTTGCTGTCCATGGCCTTGCAGGCGCTGGGCCACAAGGCGCGCAGCTATACCGGCGCGCAAATCGCGGTGCATACCGACAACGCTTATGGCAAGGCGCGCATCGAATCAATCGACTTTGCCAAGTTGAAGGCTGACCTGGAACAGGGCATCGTGCCCGTGGTGGCCGGGTTTCAGGGTGTGGACGCGCAGGGCAATATCACGACCCTCGGGCGTGGCGGCTCGGATACCTCAGGCGTGGCCCTGGCCGCTGCCCTGCAGGCGGATGAGTGCCAGATCTACACCGATGTCGACGGCGTTTACACCACCGACCCCCGCATCGTGCCCGAAGCCCGCAGGCTGGACACCATTACCTTTGAGGAAATGCTGGAAATGGCCAGTCTGGGCTCGAAGGTGCTGCAGATACGCTCGGTTGAATTTGCCGGGAAATACAAGGTTCGCCTGCGCGTGCTCTCCAGCCTGACCCCGTGGGATCTGCCGCTGGAGCAGGAGTCGCACAGCGGCACACTCATCACCTTTGAGGAAGACGAAAACATGGAACAAGCCGTGGTGTCGGGCATCGCCTTTGCCCGCGACGAAGCCAAGATCATAGTGGTCGGCGTGCCTGACCGCCCAGGCATCGCCTACCAGATTCTCAGCGCCGTGGGCGACGCCCATATCGAAGTCGACATGATTCTGCAAAACCAGAGCGTGGCCGGATTCACCGACTTCACCTTCACTGTGGGCCGCGGTGATTACGCGCGCGCACTCGATATTCTCAAGTCCACCGTGCAGGGGCACATCGGAGCCAAGGAAATCCTCGGCGACCCGAAAGTCTGCAAGGTCTCCATTGTGGGCATGGGCATGCGGTCGCACGCGGGTGTGGCCAGCAAGATGTTCCGCACTCTCTCCGAAGAAGGCATCAACATCCAGATGATTTCGACCTCTGAAATCAAGGTGTCTGTGGTCATCGACGAAAAATACATGGAACTCGCCGTGCGCTCGCTGCACAAGGCGTTCGATCTGGAGCAGACGGCCTGACCGCCAAAGTTTTCGGAACGCTGGCGGTGGCGGCCAAATGCGTGTAATAATTGCCGACTTTGCTGAAAGCAGCTCGCCGAAAGCAACTGGAGACGTGACCGAGTGGCCGAAGGTGCTCCCCTGCTAAGGGAGTATGTGCCAAAAGCGCATCGAGGGTTCGAATCCCTCCGTCTCCGCCACCCCTTTCTAGGGTGGTGATTTCAAAGGGGAACTTTGTTCCCCGGGGCAGCAAGCCAGTGGATTGCTACAAATCCGCTACAAGGCCTTGCTACAAATGCCCCGACCATCTCACCTTGTGCAGCGCCGCGCAGGGTTCGCTTTCCGCATCACGGTTCCTGCCGATTTGAGACCCCTTGTCGGGCTGCGTGAGGTCGATAATGCAACTCATGAACATAAGTAGGCCGGGAACGTTGCCGCTGGCACCGGTGCCGCGGCTGAGTTGAACACCGGCGGGCCCGTGCGACGTCGGCAAGGATTCTGCAATGAAAGCCTATCTACGACGCATCCTCGAACAAGCTGTCTTCGAACGCGACGGAACGCCGCCTGAGCAGCAGCGTGCCCAGCGCGAACAGCGGGATCGACAACTCAGTGAGGTGCCGCTGCCGCTGACCACGACGCCGGCGGCCTTCCGGGAACGCCATCGCGTGAGCACTGCTGGTCGAACTCGAAGGTGTCTGACGAGGTCCTAATACGGCGGGCACTGTCCTTGCCTACTGCGCAACGCCTGGCCGATGCGGTGGCCGCATTCGGATTTGCCGAAGTTGAGCGACAGTGGGCGGTCCTGCTTGCAGTGGAGGATCCAGATGTGCTTGATGCGCGCCAGTTCACTGGGCTGTTCATCGCGGGTGCGCGAGCTGCTCGGAGGGAGTGATGCTGAATCTCGGGCAGGGGCGGCGCGTGCTGTACCTCGATTTCGATGGTGTCCTACATCACGAAAATGTCTATCGGCATCCGACCCGGGGCCCGGTCCTGCACGCGCCCGCCGAGTTCCGGTTGTTCCAGCATGCTGAACTGCTGGCCAACCTGTTGGAGCCATACCCTGACATTGCCATTGTGCTGAGCACGTCCTGGGTCCGCGTGCTGGACTTTCATCGATCGCGCAAGCGTTTGATCGAGCCGCTGCGTGAGCGGGTGATCGGTGCGACGTTCCATCGCAGGCACATGCGAGACCAATGGAAGTTCATGGATCTGCCGCGCGGCATCCAGGTTCTTGCAGACGTGCAGCGTCGGCAACCTGCTGCTTGGCTTGCTCTTGACGACGATGGTGAGGGCTGGCCAGACTTGTTCAGAGGCCACTTGATCCTTACCGATCCGGTACACGGCATCAGCGCCCCGAAGGTCCTGACCGAGATTCGACGCAAATTGGAATTGCTCAATGAACACGTTGTTGCGCGACCTGCCGATTGACCCGGCGATTGATCGCCTTATGACCCGGCATCCACGGCTGTTTCTTTGGAAAAGCGGCAAGCCACGCACGCTCTTCGCAGCGTGTTCACACGCGTCACCCGGCTGGACGGACATCATCAACAACTTGTTCGACCAGATCGATGGCTTGGTCGACGACGATCTGGCCAGAAGGGTCAAAGTGCATCAGATCAAAGAGAAATTCGGACGGCTACGAGTGTCGATCGGCTTGGTTCCACGTGATCGCAATGACACTGCGGCAATTGCCGCTCTTGCGCAGATTGATGCTGCGGTGTCTGAGGCCTCCAAGCGTTCCGAGTCGATCTGCTGGGAGTGCGGTGGTCGCTCGATGCTGCGCAGCACAGATTGCTATATCTCCACGCGCTGCAATACTTGTCGCCGTCGCGATGACGCGATCACCGGGCGCTTGATCGAAGGCCATCCGCTGTTGTTCGGACCAGAGCGAATCCGCCCGCCCCGGTTCTTCACGCAGATGCCGGCGGAGCTGGAGTCCAAAGCCGATGCCTTGTTGTCATCGGTCGAACGCATTGCACAACCGGCGATCCAGCTGATCGAGATCCACAGCTTGGCCATCCTGGGTGAGATGATCTGGCTGCACTACTCCATACCGGATGCATTGGGCGAACTCCGCGAACGCATCGACGCGACGGTGTCCTACATGAACGAAGAATTGCGCGGATTGAACTGGAGCGAAGCAGTGGTACACCGTTACCCACGCCTCTTCACAGAAAAGGCGCGACCCATTCCGCAGTCAGTCCCCGAGAGCTACCGACCCCTCGTCGAGCGGGCCCTGGCGACCATTGATGCTGCGTTGACGAACGCCCAGACGAAGCGCTTCGAGTTGGACGGCATTGATCTGAAGTATGCATCGCTTCGCCTGCGCTGCAGGCTAGATCCAATGCGACCGGGAGATGAAGCTGCAAGCCGCGTCATCGATGCGGCCGTCGCCAAGGTCGAAGCGGCCAGCGAGGGGATTTGTGACACGTGCGGTGCACCGGCACAGAAGACGACCATCGGCAAAGGCCCATTTGAGTGGGAAATCGTC
>JBAUTC010000046.1:0-3587 GCA_049582025.1 Thiomonas sp. | reverse complement strand
CAGGATGCCGAGGTGGCGATCGTGACCGACAAGGACGCGGCCGGCTTGGGAATCATCCGCCACTCGACTGCGCATTTGCTGGCTTACGCCGTCAAAGACCTCTACCCCGAGGCGCAAGTCACAATTGGTCCGGTGATCGACAACGGCTTCTATTACGACTTTGCCTACAAGCGCCCCTTCACTCCGGATGACCTGGAAAAGATCGAAGCGAGGATGGCCGAGCTTGCCCGCAAGGATGAACCTGTGCAACGCAAGGTGCTGCCGCGGGATGAGGCAGTGGGTTATTTCACATCATTGGGCGAGCACTACAAGGCCGAGATCATCGCCAGCATTCCCGCGGGTGAAGATGTGTCGCTGTATTCAGAAGGCGCGTTCACCGATCTTTGCCGCGGACCGCACGTTCCTTCGACCGGGCGACTTAAAGTCTTCAAATTGATGAAGGTCGCCGGAGCCTACTGGCGCGGTGATCATCGCAACGCGCAGTTGCAGCGCATTTACGGCACGGCCTGGGCAAAAAAGGAAGATCAGGAAGCCTACCTGCATGCGCTGGCCGAGGCGGAAAAGCGCGATCACCGCAAACTCGGCAAGGAACTCGACCTGTTCCACTTCCAGGAAGAGGCCCCGGGCCTTGCCTTCTGGCACCCGAAGGGTTGGGCGCTGTGGCAGGTCGTCGAGCAATACATGCGACAGGTCTATCGCGACAGCGGCTATCAGGAAGTCAAGGCGCCGCAGATTCTCGACGTCAGCTTGTGGAAGCGCTCCGGTCACTGGGACAATTACTCGGAAAACATGTTTTTCACCGAGTCGGAGAAGCGGCAGTTTGCGGTTAAACCCATGAACTGTCCCGGCCACATCCAGATTTTCAATTCAGGGCTGCGCAGTTACCGCGACCTACCCATCCGTTACGGTGAATTTGGCGGCTGTCACCGCAACGAGCCCTCTGGTGCCTTGCATGGCTTGCTGCGCGTGCGCGGTTTTACACAGGATGATGGACATATCTTCTGCACCGAAGATCAGATCGAGACCGAAGTCACGGCCTTTCATCGGCAGGCCATGCAGGTCTATACCGACTTCGGTTTCACCGACATCGCCCTGAAGATCGCCTTGCGACCAGAAAAGCGTATCGGTGCAGATGCTGTATGGGACAAGGCTGAATCCGCCCTGCGCGCTGCGCTGCGTGCATGTGGCGTTGCCTGGCAGGAATTGCCGGGTGAAGGTGCGTTCTACGGTCCGAAGATCGAATACCACATGAAAGACTCCATCGGCCGTGCTTGGCAGGTGGGCACCATGCAGGTCGACTTCATGATGCCCGAACGCCTCGATGCCGAGTATGTGGACGAGCATTCGCAGCGCGTGCGTCCGGTCATGCTGCATCGTGCCATCGTGGGCTCGATGGAGCGGTTCATCGGTGTGCTGATCGAGCACTACGCGGGCGCGATGCCTTTGTGGCTGGCTCCGGTGCAGGCTGTCGTGATGAACATCACCGACGCCCAGGCGGATTACGCCAGTTCTGTTGCACAAGCGCTGACAAAACAAGGCTTTAGAGTCGAACTGGATTTGCGCAACGAAAAAATCAACTATAAAATACGTGAGAATGCATTGAACAAAGTGCCTTATCTGCTCGTGGTCGGTGACCAGGAGCGAGACGCAGGAACCATCGCGGTACGGGCACGCGGCAATGTCAACCTCGGGGTGCTGTCCCTGGAGGCGCTGACGCAAAAACTCTCCCAGGAAGTGCAGTCGCGCAGTCAAGACCAGCAGTGAAATCACTGGTCTGGCAGCACATTGTTTTGATGAATTGAAAGGTTTGAGCCATCGCTACGTTCCAGAGCCGTAATACACCGGAAAAACGCGCCCATCGTCTGAATCGCGAAATCACGCTTCCAGAACTCCGCCTGGTCGGGCCGGAGGGCGAGGCGATCGGGGTGGTTTCCCTTGCCGAGGCGCTCAGGCTTGCCGAGCAGCATGATGTGGATCTGGTGGAAATTGCGCCAACCGCATCGCCTCCGGTCTGCCGCTTGATGGATTACGGCAAGTTCAAATACGAAGAGCAGAAGAAGACGCACGACGCGCGTCTCAAGCAGAAGCAGATCCAGATCAAGGAAGTCAAATTTCGCCCGGCCACTGATGACGGCGATTATCAGATCAAATTGCGTAATCTCCGCCGCTTCCTCGAAGAGGGTGACAAAGGCAAGGTGAGTCTGCGCTTTCGTGGACGTGAAATCACGCACCAGGATATCGGGATGCGTGTTCTCGAACGTGTGAAGGCGGATGTGGAAGACTTGGGTCAGGTCGAACAGATGCCCAAACTGGAAGGGCGCCAGATGATCATGGTCATCTCGCCGAAGAAAAAGAAATAAGCATCGTCTTCAGGATTCAACCGGAAGTCGGTTGGGTTTTTGGACGTTGTTGATGTGTGCGTACTGCTGCTACGGCGGCGGGCACCCGTGGCGAGAGCTACGGTCGCGTGTGTTTCGCACTGATGGGCGAATGCCGCAAAACTCGTGTGCGTGGGCTTGAAAGTGTCTGGTTCATCGTCAGACCGCCTGCGGATATGTCATATTTAATGGAGCAATCATGCCCAAGATGAAAACCAAAAAGAGTGCCGCCAAGCGATTCCGCGTGCGTCCGGGCGGCACTGTCAAACGTGGCCAAGCGTTCAAGCGCCATATCCTGACCAAAAAGTCCACCAAGAACAAGCGTCACCTGCGTGGAGCGACCGCGGTACATGACAGCGACATGAAGCAAGTCGCAGCCATGATGCCTTTCGCCTGAAGCGCAAGCCGTTTCAGTTCGAACATTCAATCAGGATAAGGAGTCTGTAAATGCCTCGCGTCAAACGTGGTGTGACTGCACGTGCACGTCACAAGAAAGTTCTCGATCTCGCCAAAGGTTTCCGCGGCCGCCGCAAAAACGTCTATCGCATCGCCAAAGAAGCGGTGATGAAGGCCGGGCAATATGCCTACCGCGACCGTCGTGCCAAGAAGCGTGAATTCCGTTCGTTGTGGATTACCCGGATCAACGCCGCCGTGCGCCAATCGGGCATGACCTACAGCGTGTTCATGAACGGTATGAAGAAGGCGCACATCGAAATCGACCGCAAGGTGCTGGCCGACATGGCTGTGCATGATGCGCCTGCTTTCGCCAAGATCGTCGATCAGGTCAAGGCAGCAATAGCCTGACGCACCGCCGCCTGGTGCGGTGGTGTCTCGCTGTGCAAAGGCCTGTTTTCACAGGCCTTTGTTTTTGGAACCAGGCGCTTTGTTGGTGTCGCCTGTTCACATTCTTTTGATTTCTTGTCCATGAATCCCTTGCAAACCCTGATCGATCAAGCCAGCGCGGAGTTTTCCGAGGCTGCCGATTCCGCGTCGCTGGAAAACGCCAAGGCGCGGTATCTCGGCAAGACCGGATTGATCACGGCGGAAATGAAGGCGCTGGCGACTTTGCCGGTCGATGAAAAGCGGGCGCGTGGTGCAGAAATAAATCTGGCCAAGCAGGCCATCGAGCAGGCTTTGCAACATAGGCGCGAAGCCATTGAGCACGCGGCATTGCAGGTGCAACTCCAGGCGCAGGCCATTGATGTGACC
>JBAUTC010000045.1:0-11657 GCA_049582025.1 Thiomonas sp. | reverse complement strand
TCGTCGGGCCGCGCCTCGACCGGCTCGCCATTGTTGACCGAGACGAAGGCCGCCTGCTGGCGAAGCTGCGCCGCCAGCGCGCGAGACAGGGCGGCGCGGGTGTGGGCATCACTGCCGTCGATGCCCACCAGAATGAGGCGCGAGATCAGACCGTCGCGCAATTGATCGACCAACACCTGTTCCTGCGCCGTGGGATTGCTCGGCAGGAAGGCCGACATGTCGGCCGTATAGCGGCTTTGCACAATGACGGCCAGACAGACGGCGAGCGCGGCCAGCCAGAGCAGCACCGGAGTGAAGCGCCACCGCATCATTTGCGCGCGACCAAGGCAAGGACAAGCACGGCGCTCATTGCAACGGCTGCTCGTGAATGGTCATCAGCGAGCTGTCGCCGTCGGCCTGCTGCACGGCAATGGTCTGCACCCGTCCCTGCGTGCCGGCGATTTCGATGCTGCGCACCCGTGCGCGCGCCTTGGCATCCACCGGCGCCAGGGTGAGTTCCCATTTGGCGGCATTGCCTTTGACTGTGGTGGTGTAGGCCCGCCGCAGGGCCTGGCCGTCACCGCTGAGGGTGGCGCGGATGCTGTTGATCAGCACGGCGATGTCGGGATGGTCGCGCAGGTCGAACTGATGGCTGCGACCGTCCATTTCGACCGTTACCTGGTTCGCTTGCAGGATCAGGGTCTGCGGCTTGGGTTTGATGGTGCGCATCTCCAGGAAATCTGGTGCGGCAAAGCGCAACTCGCCGGACGACTCGATCGGCGAATCGAGTATCGCCAGGGTTTTGGTCTCGACGAAACTGGCGCGGTTTGCCGGATGGCTGGCCAGTGCATGCATCAGGGTGTCGAGCGTCCAGTCCGCCGCCCGGGACAGCGTTGGGGCAACGAGGACGCAGCCTGCCAGCAGGGCGCGAAAGATGAATCGGCGTGTGGGAAGTGTCATGGCTCTGCCGGTCCGGCCGCTTCAGCTTCGGGGCCCTTCCAGAAGTCGTAGAAATTGAACCAGTTGTAGGGCGCATCAATGCAGCGCGCTTCGAGGCGTTTCACATAATCTGCCAGCGCGGCATCGATGGCGGCGGTGCGCTCGCCGCGCCCGAGACTGGAAAAGTCGGCAAGACGCTCGAAGTGCACGTCATAGCGGTTGCCGCCGCGGTAAATGCCGAACATCAGCACCACCGGGCGCTTGAGCAGGGCGGCGATGCGCAATGGCCCGCGTGGCCAAGGTGCGGGCTGGCCGAGAAACGGCAGGGTGGCGGTGCTGTCATCGTGCAGCGAACGGTCGGCAAGAAGACCCACCACGCCCCCCGCGTCGAGCCGTTCCCGCAACTGCAGCATGGAGTCGAGGTGCCCGAGTGGAATGATGTCGTGCGCGGCGGCTGGATTGATGGCTTGCAGCGCGGCGTTGATCTTGCGCGCATTGTCGGGATACATCAGCAGCGAGACACGCGGCGCTGCATCGCGCCGGGCAAGGGCGCGCAACACTTCGAAGCTGCCGAAATGTGCCCCCATGAGGAAAGCTCCCTGGCCCTGAGCTAGCACGGCGTCCATCACCTCCCCGCCATGCACGCGAAGATCAAACAGATCCCAGCGATCATTGAGCAGATAGACGCGGTCGTGAATGGTCGAGGCGAAGCTGAACACATGCCGATAGCCGTCAGCCCAGTTGGCGTCGCGCCCGAGCACGCGTTTGAGGTACTGCCGCGAGGCGCGTCGTGCGCCAGGGGCGAACAGTTCAAAATAAACGGCAATGCCCACAAGCACCACCCGCGCGATGCGACGCCCGAGCCGCAGCGAAATCCAGGTCATGAGACGCAGCATCTGGTGATTGCTGCGCTCCTCTTCCTGCGTCCAGTCGGGCGTGGCTGCAGCCGTGGTTGCCGCGTTTTGCTCCGACCGGTCTGGGCCTTGGGTGGTGCAAGGCGCGCTCATGCGGGCTTCTCCGTCATGGCGTGCGCGCTCGGCGCGAATGGGGCGGATCATTTCGTGCCCGTGCGAGTTGCTCATGCTCCAGATGGCGCAGGCGTCTGCGCGCAGTTGCATTGCACCAGGCCAGAGGCCGCCAGTCGAGCGTCACCGCCTGCATGGAGGCTGAAGCGCACGCCGCCCTTCGCGTCCGGGGTATGACTGAGCTGTAGCGCTTCGCCGGGCTCCACTGCACTGACAAACTTGGCCGCAGCAATGCGGCAGGTGCTGGCACACAGACCGTGCACGGCGCAGATGTGGTGCAGCGCGGCGTCGAGCAGCAGCACGCCGGGGACGATGGGGTGTGCGGGGAAATGTCCGGCGAAAGCGGGATGCTCTGCGCTATAGACGGAAAGGGCCTCGGTGCGAGTCATGACCGGGCTTCCGCCTTGCTGCCGTACTTTGCCGCGAGCGCCATGAGCGCGGCGCGCGGCAGCTTGCCCGTGGTGTTGCGGGGGAGCGATTCCACCAGCACCAGCGGGCGTGGCAGGAAGGCCGGATCAATCCGTGAGCGTAGCGCGGCAATCAGCGCGTCGCGTGGCAGTGTCGGAGCGACGACGAAGGCCATCAGTCGGGGCATTCTTGCGCCGTTGCCATCGGGCATGTGAAACGCGCCGTCATCCACCCCCGGAATGGACAGCAACTGGTGATTGAGGTGAGCCAGGGAACTGCGCTTGCCCGCGATGTTGACCATGTCGGCATGACGTCCGAGCATGCGGAAATTCCGGGTGTCGAGGAGGTCGATGTTGTCGCACAGTGGGACAGGATCGGCCAGATGTCCGCCCTGCGCGTGTACCGCGCCGCCGGGGGTCTCGGTCAGCACGACGCCGGGAAACAGCGTCCAGATGTCGGTTTGCGCGGTGTGACGACTGGCAATCTGGCCGGTCTCGGTGGAGCCATAGATTTCGAGCAGCGGCGCGCCCAGGCGCTGCTCCACGGCGCAGGCGAGGGTCTGATCCAGCGGGGCGGTGGCGCACAGCACCACGGCAACCGGCGGCAGACTCACGCCCGAGGCCAGCAAGGCGCGCAGATGCACTGGCGTGGACACCAGCAGACGCGGCGCAGGCACGTCTGCCAGGGCGGCGGCAATATCCGCCGGGTAGAACGGATGCGCCGCGCTGAGCACGGCACCGCCTTGCAGCGCCATCACCAAGGTGGACTCGAAGCCGTACATATGTTGCGGAGGCACCGTGCCCACGAGCTGCAGCGGGCTACAACCGGCAGCCTGGTGGATTCTGGCTGCTTCGGTCCGCACGCAATGCGCCAGTGCGCCCCAGGTCTTGCTGTGCGCCAGTGGTGTGCCGGTAGAGCCCGAGGTGAAGACTTGAGCGACGCGTTGATCCGTCGGGATCAAGGGCATGGCAAGGTGGGCGCCGGGGTTTGAAGGTCGGCGTGCCGGGTACGGCAGGAACGGCAGGTCGAGTCCGCCTGGTGCATCGCCCAGATGAAACAGATCCGGAGCAAGGGCGCGTAGTTGCTCCATGGTGTCCGGGGTGCGCGCGGAGGGCAGAAAGCTGATGCGCCCGCTCACCATGGCCGCGGCAAAGCCGACGCAGAATTCGTAACGGTCCGAGCAGGTATTGAGCACATGCCGGGCTTCAGGCATGGCGGCGGCAAGTTGTTCGACGTCTGCCAGAAACTCGTACACCCGCACGGGGCGGCCGTGACGCCAGGCGAAGATGGCCTCTGGCGAGGATTGCGAGAGCAGGGGCAGATGCGACATGACGGAGCAGCGCGACAGCGGCTTCAGGAGCGCTTGGCGACCACCGGCGGCAAGGTGACGCCCGGCGCCTCATGGAATTGCGTTTTGCGCCCCCTGCTGTAGAGCAGATAGGAGCGGAACGCCTGGATCGGACCAGCGCGTTCGTCTGCTGGCACCTTACGCCGCCGCACCAGATATTCGCCGACGAACATTCCCAGCACCAGTAAGGGACTGGCGATATTGGCGAATATCGCCCAGATCGACAACGGGGTTGCGACAAACAGCAGGACCGAGCTGCTTGCCATCAGGCCGAAGAACAGCGTCCAGGCCCAAGTCACGCTGCGGGTGTAGCGGATGATTATGGGCGAAATGCTGTCATGCGTCAGCATGGCAAAGCGGGTGACCAGAGGTGTTTGTCCATCCAACAGGGTGCGGCCAAATACCCAGCCGAGCAAGGCCATCATGCCCGCATGCTCAGCCAGGTAGGCGAGGTCGTAATGGCGCAGCAGCAGTGCACGCTGATGCCAGAGTAGCGCAAGCAGCAGGGCGATCAATGCAAGCAGGACGGATCGCCTGGGGGATTGCCACGCCAGCCAGGTCAGCATGAGCAGCGTTGGTGCGAATGCCACTGCTGCACCTGCCGCATTGGGTTGGGGCAGCCGCGCCCCGACGAATGACATCACCGGGTAGGCCACGCACAAGAGGCCGATCAAGGCGCCGCGCAGAATCCCGGCGCGGGTGAACGTTGTCATTACGCGCTTCTCATGGTGGCGACATGGTCGGCCAAGTGGCGTAGCGAGCTGAAGATGCGCTGATTGTCGGCGTCGTCGGCACGCAGCTGCACGCCGAAGCGCTTGGAAATCACCAGCGCAATTTCGAGAATATCGATGGAGTCCAGCCCCAGGCCTTCGCCGTAGAGTGGCTCGTCCGGGGCAATACTGGCTGCATCGATATCCAGATCGAGCGCGCTCACGATGACCTGCGCGATATCGAGAATGAAGGCGGGATCAGCCGACTGGGGGGAGGAGACAGACACGGGCATGAAGTGGCACAGCAAAACTGCGTGCTATTGATAGATTCCCTTCATTATAAAAGGAGGAGCATGGTCCAAAATTACTCTCTGGCCCTGCAAATCTGGCCCTGCTTGGCCGGCATCTGGGGGGCGATCTTGGCGCTTGGATTCGGACCATGCGCTTGCGCAAGTGGCCGTTTGACAAGCGGCATTGACTTGATTCGCGATGAATTGGGCCGTAGCGCGCACAATTGAGGTTTAGCCGTATTCAAGGCCATAGTCCATGACCACCCAAGAAACCTCCCCCTTTGCCGAACTCGGCTTGCCCGAACCCCTGCTGCAGGCCCTGCGCGATGTGGGATATGAAACCCCGTCGCCCATTCAGGCGGCGACCATTCCGCCGTTGCTGGCCGGGCGCGACGTGCTCGGCCAGGCGCAGACCGGCACTGGCAAGACCGCCGCATTCGCGCTGCCGATTCTGGCGAAAATCGACTGCACTGCCCGTCATACCCAGGCCTTGGTGCTGGCGCCGACCCGCGAACTTGCCATTCAGGTGGCCGAGGCCTTTGCGCGCTATGCCACGCATCTGCCGGGATTCAATGTGCTGCCGATCTACGGCGGGCAAAGCTATGTTCCGCAGCTCGCCTCGCTCAAGCGCGGGGCGCATGTGGTGGTGGGCACGCCGGGGCGGATCATCGATCATCTGGAGCGCGGCACGCTCAAACTCGACCAATTGGCGCACATGGTGCTCGATGAAGCCGACGAAATGCTGCGTATGGGCTTCATTGACGACGTCGAGTCCATTCTGCAGAAAACCCCGCCGCAGCGGCAAGTCGCCCTGTTCTCGGCCACGATGCCCTCGGCCATCCGGCGCATTGCGCAGACCTATCTGCGCGATCCTCAGGAAATCACCATCAAGGCGGCGACCACCACCGCCACGCATATCCAGCAGCGTTACTGGATGGTCAGCGGCCTGCACAAGCTTGACGCCCTCACCCGAATTCTTGAGGTCGAGCCGTTCGAGGGCATGATCATCTTCGCCCGCACCAAGCAGGCTACGGAGGAATTGGCAGAGAAGCTCGCGGCGCGTGGCTTCACTGCGGCCGCGCTTAACGGTGATGTGCCGCAGGCGCTGCGCGAGCGCATGGTGCAACGGCTCAAGGATGGTCAGCTGGACATTCTCGTGGCCACCGACGTGGCCGCGCGCGGCCTGGACGTGGAGCGCATCAGCCACGTGGTGAACTACGACATTCCCACCGACACCGAAAGCTATGTGCACCGCATCGGCCGCACCGGCCGTGCCGGGCGCAGTGGCGACGCCATCCTGTTTGTCACGCCGCGCGAGCGGCACCTGCTGCGGGCCATCGAGCGCGCCACGCGCCAGCCCATCACCCAGATGCAGCTGCCCAGCACGGAGGCGGTGAACGACAGCCGCATCAGCCGCTTCATGGAGCGCATCACCGCAGCACGCGAGCAGGAAGGGCTGGAGGATTACCAGCGTCTGGTCGAACGATACGAGCAGGAATTCGATATTCCGGCGATCGAGATCGCCGCGGCGCTGGCGCGCATGGTGCAGGGCAACAAGCCGCTGCTGATGCGCCCGGGGAGCGAACCGTCGTATACCGCGGAAACGACGGCACCGCGCCGGGAGCGGGAGATTCGCGAACCGCGCGCAGCGCGCCCCGCACGCCCTGTGCGCGACGAGACTCCGCGTGCGCCACGCGAGCGTGCCAAGCCGCACAATCTGGACGAATTCACCCAGACCCTGATGCAGGTGCGCGAAGAGGCCGGTGAGCCGTCGCATCACGCGCATGGAGCGGCCGAACGGCCCGAGCGTGCCCCGCGCGCCGAGCGTCCTCCGCGCAGCGAGCACGCCGCCGGTGATGTGCGCTTCGAGACCTATCGTGTCGAAGTCGGGCGCGATCACGGAGTGGAAGTGCGCAATCTGGTGGGCGCCATCGCCAACGAAGCCGGGCTGGAAAACAAGCACATCGGCAATATCGCCATCCGTGGCGATCACAGTTTTGTCGAATTGCCCGAGGGTATGCCCAAAGACGTGTTCCGTACCCTGCAAAAGACCTGGGTGGGCGGACGACAGTTGCAGCTCAGCAAGGCTGAACCGGTGCGAGACACTCGCACCGAGCGCCCAACGACGCGCCCGCCGGCACGCCGCTTTGAATCGGGCGATGCGTCGTCCGCGCCAAAGCGCCGCGCCGCGCCCATTCCCGCAGGCGGAAAATCCTTCAAGCGCAAACCTTGAGTCTCCTGGGCGCCAGCCTGACGGCGGGTGCTAGGGCTTGACGATCATGCCCTTCCAGAATGCCACCCGACCCGCGATTTCTTTCGCGGCGGGTTTGGGCGTGGGGTAGAACCACACGGCATCAGGGTTGCGTTGTCCGTTCACCACGAGGTTGCAGTGGCTCGCGGTCCCCTTCCAGGGGTAGACGGTGTGCGTGTCGTTTGGCTCCAGCATGCCGGGCGGGACGGCATGGAGTGGAAAGTAGTGATTGCCTTCGGCCACGACGGTATCGTCGTTTTCCGCGACCACTGCATCGTTCCAGATTGCGCGGATTGGGGCTCGTCCATTCCAGGCTGATGGAGCGCACTGTGCCGCAAATCTGCAGTCCAGGCGATCAACAGGGAATTGGCGGACTCAGACTCCCATGTAGCGCCCCGGCTTGTGGTTGACGGCCAGGATGAGGTTGAGCGCCACCGCGCCCAGCACGGACAAGGCGATCTTCTCGGGTGAGACGATGACAAAAGCCGCCAGCACGATGCAACTATCGATGGCCATCTGCACCTTCCCGGCCCGCCAGCCGTGCCGGTTTTGCAGATACAGCACCAGGATGCCCACGCCACCGAGGCTGGCCTTGTGGCGGAACAGCATCAGCAGTCCCGTACCCACCAGAAAGCCGGCCATCACCGTGGCAAATACCGGGTTGACGCTGCCGAGTTCAATCCAGCGCGGCAGCAATTCGGACCAGACGGAAACCAGCGCAATGCTGGAGAATGTTTTCAGTGTGAACCCCCAACCCAAGCTACGCACGGCAAGCCAGAAAAAGGGCAGGTTGATCAGGAAGTAAAGCAGCCCGAAGTTCCAGTGTGTCCAGTAAAACAACAAAAAGCTCAGACCGGCCGTGCCGCCCGTGAGCAGCCCGGCATGGCGGTAAAGCGTCAGGCCGAGTGCGACAAACAGGCTGGCGATCAACAGGGCCTGGGCGTCCTCGTAACGGGAGTGGGTGATGGCAGGTGTTGACATGCGTGTCTGCTCTGGATGGGGTGTGTTGCTGCAACGCAGCAAGTATAGACACCGCGGCTTGTGCGATAGTCCCTGGCAGCTCTCATCCGACGATACTTCATGCTCAATCGCCTCTGGCTTGGTTTCTTTCTGGTTGCCGCCATCGCTGCCTTGGCGCGCTGGTTGGTGGGCGGAGACGCCGCCGTGTTCGCAGCTATCACCGACAGCCTGTTTGCCATGGCCAAGCTGTCGGTCGAGGTCATGGTGCTGCTGTTCGGCACGCTCACGCTATGGCTGGGGCTGCTGCGCATCGCCGAGCGCGCCGGGCTGGTGGAATTGCTGGCGCGGGCACTAGGACCGCTGTTTAAAAGGCTAATGCCCGAGGTGCCGGCAGGGCACCCGGCAATCGGTCTCATCACCCTGAACTTCGCCGCCAATGTGCTGGGGCTGGACAATGCCGCCACGCCCATCGGTCTGCGCGCCATGCGCGAACTGCAGACCCTCAACCCCAGCATCGACACCGCGAGCAATGCGCAGATTCTGTTTCTGGTGCTCAACGCCTCGTCGCTGACGCTGCTGCCGGTGAGCATTTTCATGTACCGCGCGCAGCAGGGCGCTCCCGACCCCACGCTGGTGTTCCTGCCCATTCTCATTGCCACCAGCGCGTCCACGCTGGTGGGCTTGCTCAGCGTGGCGTGGATGCAGCGGCTCAAACTCTGGGATCCGGTGGCACTGGCTTATCTAGGTGGGGGTGCGCTGCTGCTGGGCGCGCTGCTTGCCGGGCTTTCCTGCTTGAGCGCAGCGGCGCTGGCCAGTGTGTCGGCCCTGGTCGGCAATCTGGTGTTGTTCGGCGTCATCCTTGCGTTTCTGCTCGCGGGGGCAATCCGGCGCGTGCCGGTGTACGAGGCCTTCATCGAAGGCGCAAAGGACGGCTTTGGCGTGGCACGCGACCTGCTCCCGTATCTGGTGGCGATGCTGTGCGCGGTTGGCGTGCTGCGCGCATCCGGCGCTTTGGGCTACGCGCTGGACGGCATCCGCTGGGTGGTACACGGTCTGGGCATGCGCACCGATTTTGTCGCCGCGCTGCCCACCGCGCTGGTCAAACCATTTTCCGGCAGCGCAGCGCGCGCCATGCTCATCGAGACCATGCAGCACTACGGGGTGGACAGCTTCCCGGCGCTGACCGCCGCGACCATGCAGGGCAGCACCGAGACCACGTTCTACGTCGTGGCGGTGTACTTCGGCGCGGTGGGGATCAAGCGGGTGCGGCATACCGTGGGCTGTGCGCTGGCGGCCGATCTGGCGGGCATCATTGCTGCGATCGCCGTGTGTATCTGGTTTTTTGGGGCGCGCTGAACGATTGTCTTGCGCTCAGACATTCAGCGTGCGCAGTAGCGCGTTTGCCTTTTGCTCACCTTCCCTGGCGGCGATGGCGTCCTTGACCTCGGGCAGCAGCAAGAGCAATTGTTCCGAGTTCCCGCATTGCGCGATTTTTCGCTGCAGGCCGTAAGCCTTGATCGTGCCCACGTGCGCGCTGACCAGGTTGACGAGTTGCTCAGATAGCAGGGCAAGATCTTCGGCAGGGTTTCCTTGGAGCGCTGAGGGGCGTGTGTCGATGAGCAATTCCGGTGGCAACTCCGAATCGTTGTGCAGAAACGAATCATCGGTGTCCGCCTGAACTGGCTCCTCGACCTGTGTTGGCGGTGCGCTGATGAGGCCGAGGCCGATCAATTGTTCGAGAGCGTCTTCGGGCGCCGAGATCGCCCGCATCATGTCCTGCAGGACCGTGATGTCGCGCTTGCCGTCCACCAGCAGCAGCACGTTGCGTAGCGGCCGGGACTGCAGGATGGCGCGCTTTGCGATCTCGCTTTGCCCTAACTCGGTTTTGAACATCAAGGTGTTTGGGTGCATGCGTCTGCCCTCTGGTGCTCGTGAGCCACGACGCTGAGTTTAGGGCAATGCCGAACCCATTCCGTCTGTGCATTTCAGCTGCGCGGCAGACTTGCATATCCACGCGATCTCTTAAATTTTCGTTCTCGAATGCATTGCGCTCCCGACACTCGCGCGGGTCGCGTTGTGTTATCGAACCAGGAGCAGTGATGTTCAGCCGAGCAGGTCGAACAGAGTTCGCGCCACCACTTTGGTGGCGCGGCGTAGGTCGTCAAGATCGATATGTTCGTCGGCGCGCTTGGCATTGCTTTCGCGCACTGTGCGCGGGCCGGCGCCGTAGATCACTGCTGGAATACCGTGTTCGGCGTAGAGCCGCACATCTGTGTAGAGCGGGGTGCCGGTCACCGGAACCGGCTCGCCGAACAGGGCTTGCGCGTGACGCTGCAGCGGTGCCGCCAGGCGCTCGAATCCGGGTAGCGGCTTGAGGGCGCGGGCCAGCAGCATGCGGCGAATGCCCACCGAGATCCCGGGGACGGTGGCGGCGGCATCTTCGATGACGCGGCGGAGGTCGGCTTCGACCACTGTCGGGTCTTCTTCGGGAATCATGCGTCGATCGAGTTTGAGCACCACTTTTCCGGGCACGACATTGGTATTGGTGCCGCCTTCGATCAGGCCGACGTTGAGGTAGGGATGGTCGATACCCGCAACTTGCGAATGCACGCTGCGATACAGGGTGTTCTGCGCATACAGGGCGTTGAGAATGGCCACTGCGCCTTGCAGTGCGTCGACGCCGCTTTGCGGAATGGCAGCGTGCGCCATCACGCCGTGCACGGTCACTTCGAGCTGCAGGCAACCGTTGTGGGCGTTGACAACCTGATAGCTGAAGCCGGCGGCGATCTCCAGGTCGGGCCTGGTCAGCCCCTTGTCCAGCAGCCAGCCGGGGCCGAGTTCGCCACCGAACTCCTCGTCGTAGGTGAAGTGCAGTTCCACCCCGCCTTGGAGCGGTGCGCCCAGTGCTTCCAGTGCGCGCACAGCGAAGGTGTAGGTGGAAAAATCGCATTTGCTCACGGCGCTGGCGCGGCCGTACAGCTTGCCGTCCACCACCTCTCCACCATAGGGATCATGGGTCCAGCCTTCGCCCGGCGGCACGACGTCGCCGTGGACGTTGAGGGCGATGACGGGACCACCTGCTGCGTAGGGACGACGCACGATGAGATTGGTGATGGATTGCAGCCCATGCGCCTTGCAGACTTCGGCGGGAACGGCGACTTTTTCCGCCGCCATGCCCACCTCGGCCAGCAGTTGCGCAGTGCGCTCGGCATGCGGCGCGTTGTTGCCGGGCGGCGTATCGGTGGGCACGCGCACCAGCTCTTGGAGAAAGCGCACCTGGTCGTCGAAATGGCCATCAACCCATTGGTCGAGTGCGGCGTAGTGGGCCTGGGCGCTGGTGGTGTCGGTCATGATGCGGCGAGCTCGTCGAGCAGATGGGTGAAGGCGGCGCAGGCGAGGTCAAGATCGTCTGCGGTGCTGGATTCCAGCGGGTTGTGGCTGATGCCGGCGTTCTCGCCGCGAACAAACAGCATGGCCTGCGGCATGGCCGTGTGCAGTTTCATGGCATCGTGCCCGGCACCGCTGGGCAGGCGGTGCAGCGGCAGGCCGAGCGCGCTCACTGCCTGCTCCCAGCGTACCTGCCAGATCGGGGCGCTGGGAGCGGCGGATTCGCGCATGGTTTCTTCCACGGTGTGGCGCAGGCCACGGCGCTGGCAGATGGCGGTGAGTTCCGCCAGGACGTCGTCGCGCAGGCGGTCGCGCTGTGCGTCGCTCGGCGCGCGCAGGTCAAGGCTGAAGCGGCAGCGG
>JBAUTC010000044.1:0-2942 GCA_049582025.1 Thiomonas sp. | reverse complement strand
TCCTGTACATCAACTTTTAGGAGTCCATGATGAAAAGTTCAATTGTGCGTAGATCAATCCTGGTGTCGGCGCTTGCCATGCTCGTGACCTCGGCCTTCGCTGCTGGAGGCGGCGGCGCAGGTGGCGGTGGTGGTGGCGCAGGTGGTGGCGTCGGCGGTGGCACTGGGATGGGGGCCGGCAACGCTGGCACGACGGGGATGGGGGCCCAAACGCAGTCTCAAGACCAGGCGCGGGATCAGACCAAGGACCAGCTCATGGACAAGGACCAGCTCAAAGACAAAGATCAGCTCATGGACCAGGACCAGCTCAAGGACAAGGACCAGTTGAACAAGTAAAATTCTTGCACCGAGCGTGAGGATGACAAGCGATGCGTACAGCCGTGGGTCATCGGCGAGGTGCCTCAGTTTGCAGTGCTCGAGGCGCGCGCACTCCCGGCGCGCTTGAAGCGTGCACCTCTTGCTCGGATGGGCTGCGAGCAGCCTTGATGTTGCAGCTGTTGCCGATGCTTGCCTCCTGACGGCATCGGCTTGGCATTTCTCCTTGCCACAACCGCAACAACGGTCGGGCAATTAGCCGCAGATTCAGTGGTGTTCAAGTCTAGAGCAGCGCCGGGAACGATGCGGGCCGCAATGCGTCGCTCAGACACACGTGCGGCGTTGGCACTTGAAGATCACATCAGCGCGACCTCGAATCTTCTCCCCCGGGTGCATGAGGAGGAGTCACCAAGTCCGTCGCGATGGGTCCTTGAACCATCCCGGGGCTTCAAGAAAACGTTGCTCGTCATCCCTTTGCACGCTCCTCGTTTGTAAGCCCTTCCCACATTGCTTGTGGCATTGAGCCAAGCGTGGAAGCATCGGAATTTCCCGAACCATTCGTTCACTCCGTTTGGCTCTCAATTCTGACTAGGAACGCAAACGCCAACAACAACACAACGGCTGAGCGCTGAGTTCTTTGGCACGTTCTGGCTCGTCATGGACGGATGCGGCAGCGCGATATTTTCTGCCGGCTTTCCGCAACTGGGCCCTCACCCTGATCCACCTCTGTGGCATCCCGATTGACAACACCCCAGTCAACCCGGCGCGCAGTACCGGACCGGCACTGTTCCAGGGCGGATGGGCGCTCCATCAACTCTGGTTGTTCTGGTTGTTTCCGCTGCTGGGCGGCTTGGTCGGCGGGCTGATTTACAACACGCTGTACGGCAAGGAAACCTGATCGGTTTCCACCTCGATGCCGGCCGCCGGATTGGCGATTTCAGGTCGCTCGAACATCCAGGCTCCCGAGCCTTCATGCCAGGCGTACGCACCTAGGGCCGTCAAGTTCTGTCTGCTCACGCGCACTCCGCAGTGCTACCATCTGGCGCACCATGTTTCGGCAGGGCAGATCCCTGAAGCGCCGCCAGTTTTCGTCGTTGTGACCCTTGCGCCGAATACTCCGGGCGCGGTCAAAAAGCCCATGCGGTGCAGCGTGGGCTTTTTTGTTTTGCGGCGCCACTTGTCGATTTGCCAAAGGAATTCGCCATGCATCTTCCTCGCCTCTTGCGCCCTTCGATTGCCGTGAGCCTCAAACGCGGGTTGCTGAGCGCAGCGTTTTGCCTAGGCTCGCTCTGGACTGCGGGTGCAGCGCAAGCGCAGATGATCTACCCGATGGGGAGCCTGCAAGGCAATGCGACGTTTGGCACGTTTCCGAAGGTCAGCATCAACTGCACCGACTACACCCTTGGGCTGGGCGTGCGGGTGATCAGCACGCAACATCGGATCGTTCCACGCAATCAGCTCGACGGCCTGCAGAGTCCGGTGGTGTTCCAGACGGATGCGATGGGCAATGTGTTTCGGGTCTGGCTGGTGACGCCGGACGCGGTCCCCCTGCTTCAGGTTCCCAAGGCCACTGGACAGTGTGGCCTGTTTTTCAGCAACTGATAAGCGCCTCCAGTGTCGGGGCCAACCCGACCCGCCCCCAGTGAAAGACAACTTGGGGCGGCCCTCCATTTTCCTGAGAACCAGTGACGTCATGAAAAAGGTCTACATCAAGACATTCGGCTGCCAGATGAACGAGTATGACTCGTCCAAAATGGCCGATGTGCTCGGCGCGGCCGAAGGCTATGTGTCTACGCCCACGCCGCAGGACGCCGATCTCATCCTGCTCAACACCTGCTCCATCCGCGAAAAGGCTCAGGAAAAGGTGTTCAGCGATCTGGGACGCCTGCGCGAACTGAAGGCGAACAATCCGGATCTGCTCATCGGCGTGGGTGGTTGCGTGGCCAGCCAGGAGGGAGACGCCATCGTGAAGCGCGCGCCGTATGTCGATCTGGTGTTCGGCCCGCAAACACTGCACCGTCTGCCCCAGCTCATCCAGCAGCGCCAGACGCAGGGCCGCGCGCAGGTGGACATCAGCTTTCCGGAAATCGAGAAATTCGACAATCTGCCACCCGCACGGGTCGAGGGGCCGAGCGCCTTCGTTTCCATCATGGAAGGCTGCAGCAAGTATTGCAGCTATTGTGTGGTGCCCTATACCCGGGGCGAAGAGGTCTCACGCCCGCTGGTGGACGTGCTGGCCGAAGTGGCCGAACTGGCATCGCTGGGTGTGCGCGAGGTGACCCTGCTGGGGCAGAACGTCAACGCTTGGCTGGGCACGGGCGAGGGGGAAGATTTCGCCTTCCTGCTGGAGTGTGTGGCCGAGATCGACGGCATCGAGCGCATTCGCTACACCACCAGCCACCCCAAGGAATTCACACAGCGGCTGATCGACGCCTACGGCCGCATTCCCAAGCTGGTGAATCATGTACATCTGCCGGTGCAACATGGCAGCGACCGCATTCTGGCGGCAATGAAGCGGGGATACACCGCGCTGGAGTTCAAGAGCATCGTGCGGCGCCTGCGCGCGGTACGGCCCGACATCTGCATCGGCTCGGACTTCATCGTGGGCTTTCCGGGCGAAACCGACGC
>JBAUTC010000043.1:0-5490 GCA_049582025.1 Thiomonas sp. | reverse complement strand
CCGCCAGGTTGTCGCGACGCGCAGACGGCAACCCGCGATACATCGGAAAGTCCGAAATCAACGGAAAGAAGTAGCGGCGGGCGTGGTAGCCGTGCGCCTTCAGCTTGTCATACAGCGCGTCCCGGCTGATCGGATAGTCGGGCTCGACCAGGATCGGGAAGTAGCCATGGTTGCGTACGGTCTCTCCGCTGTCTTCGAGGCAGCGGATCCCGGGCACGCCGGCCAATACGTGCCGATACAAGGCATCAATCGCGGCGCGGCGGGCGATGGCACCGTCGATGTACTTGAGCTGCAGCACACCGAGCGCCGCATTGAACTCGCTCATTTTGCCGTTGATGCCGGGCGCCACGACGGTCGTCTCGTCGACGAATCCGAAATTCTTCAGGTGGTCGATGCGCTGCTTGGTCTTTGCGTCCGGACAGACGATGGCGCCACCCTCGAACGTGGAGAAGGTCTTTGTCGCATGGAAGCTCAGGACGGACAGGTCGCCGTGACGCAGGATGCTGCCGCCAGCGTCCTGCACGCCGAAAGCGTGCGCCGCGTCGTAGATGACCTTCAGGTTGTAGATGTCGGCAATGTGCTGGATGGCCTCGACATCGCAGGGATGGCCGTAGCAGTGCACAGGCAGGATGGCCGTGGTCTGCGGCGTGATCGCGGCCTCGATCTTTGCGGGGTCGAGGTTGAGGGTGTTCGGGTCGACGTCGACGAAGATCGGCCGGATGCCGTTCCAGAGCAGGGAATGCGACGTGGCAACAAAGGAGTAAGGCGTGGTGATGACCTCACCGGTGACGCGCAGCGCCTGCAGCGCGGTCACGAGGGCCAGGGTGCCGTTGGTGAACAGGGCGACGTGCTCGACGCCGAGGTGTTCGCACAGCGCCTGCTCGAACTGGATGTGAAACGGACCGCCGTTCGTCAGGATCTTGTTGTCCCAGATCTGCTGCAGGTAGGGCAGGAACTCTTCGAGCGGTGGCAGGAAGGGCTGGGTGACGAAAACCTTGGCGTCTGGTTTCACGAGCGAATTGGGCCTTGGATGCGAATCAATCGACGCGAGCTTACAAGTACTGGAACAGGCTCAGTCCCTGCACCTGAGCAAACGCTTTTTGCGCGGCCTGCAATGCGGTGAGGCTGGACTGGTAATTGGTGATGACCTGCGGGTAGTTGATGCTGGTGAGTTGGGTCTGCTGGGTTTGCAACTGCAGGGTCAGGCTGGAGTTCTGTGTCTGCACGGCCTGTACCTGTTGCAGGCGGCCGCCGATGTCGGCTTGCGTGCTGAGCAGGTTGGTCTGGCTCTGGTCGAGGCTGGCCAGGGCGTTGCTGATGGACTGGGCGCGCTGGGCATTCGAACCCGAGGTCTGTGCCGAAGCGGAGAATGCCTGGGCCAGCGATTGAAAGGTCTCGAACAGGCTTTGCGGCTTTGCGGCGCCGACGGTGAAGGTGTCGCCGCTCGACGGCGTGCCGACGATGGGCACGGTGATCGCGGGGCTGCCGCTAGTGGGCAGGCCGATGCTCATGCCCGGGGCGAAGCTGCCACTGCTCACAGCACCTGAAGAAAACACGCCGCCTGTCCCGCTCGTCACCGTGTAGCTCATGGTGCCGCCGCTGCCGCTGAACGAAATCTGATACTGCGTGCCGTTCACCTGCAGGGTCTGCTGGGCCAGCGCGGTGTTGTTGACCGTGCCTGGGCCAGCTGTCGCGCCGCCAGTATTGCCGCTGGAGGCGGCGACGCTGAAGGTGCCGTTGCCCGCGCGTGCATTCATGAAGATGGCGCTGCCCGGATCGCTGATGGTTGCGTTCAGGCTGGGACCGAGAGCCAGCTGGTTCTGCCCGCCATCGCCCTGGTACTGCATCGTGCCGCCAGCCTGGATGAGAAAGGGCTGGGTGCCGCTCTTGCTGCCGGCGAAGATGTAGTTGCCCTGGCCATCCTGTGTGTTGGCGTATTGCGCGAGCTGCTGCACATAGCCCTGCATGGTGGAGGCGGCGTTCTGCAGGTCTTGGCTGCTGACGGTGCCGTTATTCATCTGCACTGCCAGTTGGCGTACCTGGTTCATCAGGGTGCCGACGCTTTGCACCGTGGAGCTTTCGAGCTGCAGGGAGTTTTGCGCGTTCTGGCCGTTCTGGGTGTAGGACGCCAACCGGTTGATCTGCCCGGTGAGGGTGACGTTCTGGGCGGCGGCCACTGGCTGGTCGGAAGGATTCCCCAGAATGCTGCCCGTCGAGAGCTGCTGGCTGAGGGTGTTCAGCGTGTTCTGCTGATTGAGAATGCCCGTGAGGCTGGCGGCATAGAACTGCGAGGTACTGATGCGCATGGCTTTTTCTCCTTACCCGACTGCCTGCAGCAGCGAGGTGAACAGGCTGTTGCCCACCTGAATCGCCTTGGCCGCGGCCTGATAGGCCTGCTGATACTGAATGAGGTTGGTGGCCTGTTCGTCGAGGTTCACGCCGGAGACGGACTGCTGGGCCGACACCGCTTGGGCCGCAACGGCGGTTGCGGCGCTGAGCGCGCTCTGCGCCTGATTGCCCTGCGAAGCCACCTGATTCACGAGTTGCGAATACGCGCCTTCCAGCGAGGTGCTGCCGCCCGCCAGCGTCTTGGCGGTTTGCAGCGCGGCCATGGCCTGCGCATTGCCTCCATTGCCGCCGCTGGCCGGGCTGAGGGTGAAAGCGTCCCCCGAGACTGCCGTGCTGCCCGCGAGGGTGACGTTCCAGTAGCCGCCGGGCGGGTTGCTGGCGTAGGGAATGGACAAGACCTGGCCGCTGCCACCCAACGTCACACTGCCGGTGGCGAGTACCGTGGCCGAGCCGGGCTGTGTGACCTGGAAGCCGACGGCGCCGCTGGTGCCGCCGCTCGTCAGGGTGATTTGCAGGCTGGGCGGCGGGCTTTGCAGGCTGGGCGGCGGGCTGGTGACGCCGAGGCTCACTCCGCTGACAATCAGACTCCCAGTTCCGCTGGTCGCGCTGTATTGCCCGGCGGACAAGGTGAGATTGCCCAGATTGGTGTTCACCAGATTGCCGGACTGCATCTGCCCGGTGCTGGAGACATAAGGCGATGCGGCAGCGATCTGCGCTGCATTGGTGAGGATGGACTGGAAATTCAGCGCGCCGTAGCGCGTGGGCAGCACGTCAAAGTTGTTTCCCGGCTGCGCGCCGGTGACCTTGAGCTGCACGCCGTCGAAGGTGAGTGTGGTGACGCCGCCCGCCGTGCCAGAACTCAGCGTGGCGGCCTGGCCGGTCGACAGGCTGGTGGCTGTCCAGTTGCTGCCGTCGTATTTCAGCTGATAGTCGGCGCTGGTCAGCGCGTTGGTATCGATCACGCTGCCGCTGATGACCGCGCCGCTGGCGTTGGCGGAGTTGGCGAGCACCTGTACCGGGCCGGACTGGAACATGGCTGCACCGAACTGTCCGGTGAGATCGAGTCCCTGCGCCTGCTGGCTGTTCATGGCCGAGGCCAGCCCGTCGGCGATGCGGCCCAGCGCGTTTTGCGCCGGCTGCAGCACCTGGCTGCGGAATTGCAGCAGCCCGCCGAGCGCGCCACCCTGCAGTCCCTGCGACAGCACGGCGCCATTGGCGGCATAGGCCACCTCCGACTGCGACGGGTCGTAGGCATTGGGAGTGGTCTTGAGGGCGAACGATTGCCCGCCAGCCACCAAGACCTGGCCGTTGCCGGTGAACACGTTGACCTGGTTGCCGTCCTGCTGCAGCACGCTCACGCCCACTTGGGCGGAGAGCTGGGTGATGAGTTGGTCGCGCTGGTCGAGCAGCGAGTTGGGCGCACTGCCGGCGCCGGAAAGCGTGTTGATCTGGACGTTGAGCTGGGCGATCTGCTGGGTGAGGCCGTTGATGCTGGTGACGCTCTGGCCGATCTGCTGGTTCACGCCGTTTGCCACGTCTTGCAGTTGCTGCGCCGAGCTTTGGAACGTCTGCGCCAAGGATTGCGCCTGGCTGATGAGATTTTGCCGCGAGGGGATATCTGACGGATTGGCGGCCACTTGTGCCACGCCACTGGCGAAAAACTGGTTGATCGCGGTGCTCAGTCCGGCGTTCGCTCCGGCCAGCAGGTTGACCACCGGCTGAAGCTGGGTGTTGAACGTGTTCGCGCCGCTGGCCGTGGCTGCCGTGCTCCAGACCTGCGATTGCAGATAGGCGCTGTAGCTGCGGCTGATGGAGTCGATCTGTGTGCCGTTGCCCAGATACTGGCCACCGTAGAGGCTGGGCGTGAGCGTGGATTGCACGGCAGTCTCACTGCTGTAGCCGGGGGTGTTGACGTTGGCAATGTTGTTGCCGGTGACTTGCAGGGCCGCCTGCGCCGCTTGCAGGCCGGTCAGGGCGTTGCCGACGAGTCCGCTGATGCCTGACATGTCAGTACCTCCCCTCTGCGCGCAGGGCGCATCGTGAATCTGCGGCTTGTTTCATGTCAGCCTCGTCCCAAGGTCTGGCGCTGCGATCCGCCGTAGCCCTTGGCCGCGCCAGTGGCGGGACCGTAGGTGGGCTCTGGAGTCTGTTTTTGCGACTGCGCAATGGCCTGCTGCAGCGCCGCGCTCCACACCGTGAGGGCGTGTTGCAGCGCCAGGGTCTCGTCGCGCAGGGCGGTGACTTCTGCGGTGAGTTCTGGGGTGCGTTCCAGCATCGGGTCGCCGGACTGGCGACGCGCGGTGTAACCGTCGAGGGTGTCGATCAGCGGTTGCCAGATTGGCGCCACGGGCAGGGCGCCTTCCGTGCCGGTATTCACAAGTGCCTGACGCTGCTGGCGCAGCACTTCGGTCAGCGCGGCAACGAGCTGGCGTTCATCCGGGGGAGTCTGGGGCTGGGACATGGCGGCACGAGGTTGGACGGACTATACGCAAGGGATAACGTCACTGCGCCGCAAAACTTGAGCCCACACCAAGTTGGTCGAGCGCCTGCTGCATGCGTGGGCTGTGGGCGACGGCCACCAGCTTGGCCGCATAGTTGGGATCGGTCGCGTAGCCGCTGCGTTGCAGCGCGCTGGCAAACGCCGAAATATTGTTGCCCTGGTCGCGGGCGGCCTGATAGCGGGGGCGGGAGAGCAGGGCGGTGTAGTTCTGCACACTGTCGGCCACGTTTTGATAGGCGCGGAACGCGGCGTTGCCCACCGACGCCACCCCGTTCTGGAATTCCTGGGTGAGGGTCTGCACGGTGCCGCCGCTCCAGCCGCTGCCAGCCTTGACGCCGAACACGTTGTTGCCCGGCGTGTGCTGGCCCCAGCCGGTTTCGAGTGCGGCCTGCGCCAGGATGGCCACCGGCGTGACGCCAAGTTGCCTGGCCGCTGTCTGCACGCTGGGAAGAATGCTGGCGATGAACTGTTTGGCCTGGTCGACCGCATCGGCGGTGGCGCTGCCCGTAGCAGACGCGACGCCTGCTGACGCTGATGCGCTTGGTGCGGTGGCCGTCGGCAAAGCGGGAAGGGCGTCCTGCCGGTAGGCGCTCAGGGCGGTGCCGCCAGCGTGGGCCAAGGGCAGCAGGGCGGCGTTGAGC
>JBAUTC010000042.1:0-9288 GCA_049582025.1 Thiomonas sp. | reverse complement strand
TCCAGGTGGGAAGCATGCCGAACACGGTCCAGGGTTGACGCCCAACTTCAGCTGTGAGCCAACCCATTTCGCAGGCCAAGAAAGGCACCGGAATCATCCACGGCGCAAACTTGAGGAACCAGCGGTTTTGCCGCTGTTCGAGCTTGCCGCTGATGGTGAGCATGGCGGCATAGACGAAGTAAGCCAGCATCAACAGACCCATGCCGACCATGAGGCGGAAGGCCCAGAAAATCACCGAAACTTCAGGGATGGAGTCTTTTGCTGCCTTGGCAATATCAGCGTCGGTGGCCTTGGACACGTCCTGGTCGGGGGCGTAGCGTGTTACCAGGAAGCCGTAGCCCAGATCTTTTTCATGCGCCTTGAATTGCGCCATGGCAGCGGCATCATGGGCGTTCTTGCTCAATAGTTTGAGCGCTTCCACCGCCGGAATGCCGTTCTTGATGCGCTGTACCGCATCCGCCTCGATCTGATCCACGCCCGGAACCACCTCTGTCAGGGTATGCGTCAGCAGGGGTGTCAGCACATACGGAACCTGGATCGACCAGACGTTCTTTTGCTCGCTCTGCGACGGCCAGACGGCGACGTTGAAGGGCGCGGGCGCCGCTTCCGTCTGCCACATGGCCTCCATGGCAGCGAGCTTGGACGGCTGAGCGTGTGCGCCGACGAAGCCCAGCGCGTCGCCCAGGGTGATCACCCCTGCGGTGGACAGGACGCCGAACAAGGCCGCCATGCGAAACGAGCGACGAGCGAGATCCATGTGCCGATTGCGCACCATGTACCAGGCACTCACCCCTGCAACGAACACCGCGGCGGTGACGTAGCCAGCGATGCTGGTGTGCACGAACTTGGCCTGCGCGTCCGGGCTGAAAATCAGGGCGCCGAAATTGTTCAGCTCCATGCGCATGGTCACGGGGTTGAATGCGGCTCCCTGCGGGTCTTGCATGAAACCGTTGGCCACCAGAATCCACAAGGCCGAGAGGTTGGAGCCGATGGCCACAAGATAGGTCACCAGCAAATGCTGGCCTTTGGACAGGCGCTTCCAGCCGAAGACCATCATCCCGATGAAGGTGGACTCCATGAAGAAGGCCATCAAACCCTCAATGGCTAGGGGAGCGCCGAAGATGTCACCCACGAAGCTGGAGTAGAAAGACCAGTTGGTGCCAAACTCGAACTCCATGGTCAGGCCGGTGGCCACACCCAAAACGAAGTTGATGAGAAACAGCTTGCCCCAGAACTGGGTCATGTCCCGGTAAATCTTCTTGCCGGTGGTGACGTAAACCGTCTCCATGGCGGCGATCATGAAACTGATGCCCAAGGTTAGGGGGACGAAAAGGAAGTGGTATAGCGCGGTAGCGGCAAATTGCCACCGCGATAAATCCACGACGAGGGTGTCGATCATTTTGGCGCTCCAGTTGTGTCGATCCAGTCGTCTTCTGCGGCATGGAACGCATGACTTGCACCCACGCAGCAAAGAACGCTGTGCAAGGATAGGCGTCGATGTATCTCATTTTTTTGATTTGGAGCAATGTCCGGAAATTCCCTAGGCTTGGGTGTTGCCCTTTTGCGGCACAGAAACGTGACAAAACGTCAATGCATGCATCTGCGGGTGTTGACCATTCGTGTCGCGGCGCGCTTTTTTGCGGTCTTTGTTGCTCGGTAAGATGGCCAAATCGATTCGGCTACAGGACAGCCACATGGCATTGCGAGCGCTGGGTGGGCACAATGCGGCGTAGAGACGGCGCATCGCAGTCCCCTGAACGGAGCAGTCCATGATTTACAAATTTCAATCCAAGGCAGATAGCGATTTGTTCATGAATGTCGGCCCAGCCGAACGCATTCTGTCCATCATCGGCAAGTCGGCCGGGCCGCAGGGCATCATCGAGCCGGCGGAAATACCCGCAGCCATTGCCGCGCTGGAATCGGCAGTGAATGAGGAGGAGCAGGCCCGCGATGCTGCAATGGAGTCGGCTGTTGCCGATGGCCAGGTGGTTTCGGCGGCACAACCCATTGGCCTGAAGCAGCGCTCCTGGCCTTTCATCCAGATGCTCAAGCGCTGCCAGGAAGCGGATACGCCGGTCGTCTGGGGGGTGTGAGCGCATCATGCACGACCACCCGCCGGGCGCGCATGCGCACCAAGAACACGATCATTCCCATCACGCAGGGCACCATGGCCACGACCATACCCACGGCGCGAGCGCGTACAGGCTGGGGTGGGCGCTCGCGGTGCTTCTGATTTTCACCATCATCGAGGCGATAGGCGGCTGGTGGGTCAACTCGTTGGCGCTGTTGTCCGACGCCGTTCATATGGCTGCCGACAGTGCAGCGCTGCTGCTGGCGCTGGTGGCGACCCGTCTGAGCGCCCGTCCGCCGAGCGCCCGGCTCACCTATGGCAATGGCCGCTGGCAGACGCTGGCGGCGTTCGTCAACGGCCTGGCGCTGCTGCTATTGACTGTGGGGCTGATCGTCGAAGCTTTTCATCGGCTATGGCAACCCGAGGCGGTCGAAGGCGGGTGGATGCTGGTCATCGCGGTACTGGGTGCTTTGGCCAATCTGGGAGCGCTATTTGCGCTGACGGGCGGTGAATCGCTGAATGAACGCGGAGCCCGGTTGCATGTGCTGTCCGATCTCCTGGGCTCGGCGGCGGCCATCCTGGCGGCAGGCTTGATCCTCGCTTTTTCCTGGACGGTGGCCGATCCATTGCTCTCGCTGCTGGTGTCGGCGCTCATCCTGCGCTCGGGCTGGCGTCTCACCCGCGACAGCGCCCACGTGCTGCTCGAAGGCGCGCCGCCGGGGCTGACTTCAACCCAGGTGCGTGATGTCCTGGCCGATGTGCCGGGGGTGGCAGGCGCACACCATGTGCATGTGTGGTCGCTCGATGGCGCCGAGGCGGTGGTGACCCTACATGTGCAACTGGCGGCCCAAGCCGAGTCCGAGATGACCCTGCGCGCCGTGCATCATCGTCTGCACGACGCGCTGGGCATCGAACACGCCACTGTGCAGGTCGAGACCGATGCCTGCATCGCCCCCGGACAGGCGCAGTGCCATCCGGGTTGACCCAGCCGCTCAGGCCGCTTGGCCGTCAGAGGGCGTTTTGCTGTGTGATCCCGCAACATTCTCGGCGATGCGCTGTGTCATGCGCTTGAGCCCGAGCCACTGCTGCGCCCAGAAGCCGTCGCCGTAATCCTCGCCCCGGCCGTCTGGCGCAGGAAGCTGGGCGCGCACTCCGGTGGGCTGCAGCGGGGTGGTGAAATCGGCCGAGGCGAACAACACATCCCACCACGGCAGCAGCACGCCAAAATTGCAGCCATACAACCGCGCGTTGTTCTGGTGGCCGAGTTCATGGCCGTAGCCGACGGCATGATGCAGGCGATGAAACCGCGGGCTGACCAGCACACGCTCGCCCAGCCAACCGAATGACAACGGGGTATTGGCATGTTGCAGGCTTTGCAGCGCGCCAGACACCAGCGCCAGTGCCACGAACTGGTTGGGCGGCACGCCGATGATCAGCGCCAGCGCGGCGAAGAACGCGGCCTGCAGTACGTTGTCGAGAACGTGGTTGCGATCGTCCGACCACAGGCTGAGCTGGAGCTGGCTGTGGTGCACGGCGTGCAGTTCCCACCACCACTGGATCTGATGCTGCGCGCGGTGATACCAGTACCCGGCGAAGTCCAGGACGATGAAGTAGATCAGGAAGCTGAGCAGCGGCCGGTCGGTGACGCCCGGCCAGAGCGCGTCGAGATTGATGTTGTCCACGCCACGCAGGCGGAACCACTCCTGCAGGCTGTCGAAAACCGGCTGGAGGGTGAAAAACAGCACGAGATTGATCAGTCCTAGGCGGTTGACGAACGTGTAGAGCACATCCACCCGCACCGCGCGGCGGTTGGGCCAGAGCTCCAGCGGACGCAGCGCTTCCAGCGGGCGCAGCACGGCATAGATCACGGTGATTTGCAGCAGCCCGGCGAGGAACCACAGCACGCCGTCATAGGCGAAATCGTCGTCCACCATGAGGTGGAAGTGGTAAAGCACGGGTTGCACCAAGGTGACGAACACCCAGGTCTGTACCTCACCCACCAGCAGGCTGGTGGTGTGGCTGATCCAGTCGAGCGGATTGAGCATGATGCGCGGAAAATGTGATCAGCGTGCGGTCGCGAGAGCGAGGGCCATGCGCAGCGACACGGACTGTCTGGCCGATAGCGTGGAAAGCGGTGGCAGGTTGTCGTAGAACGGCGCGCGGTTGTAGAAGTAGATGCCGTGCGGCGACTTGCCCACCGGAATCACATCCACCAGCTTGAGGCTGTCCATGTCGATCACGCCCACCGAACGGGCGAAGCGGAAGGTCACCCAGAGCCAGCGGTGGTCTGCGGAGAGTTCCATGTCGTCTGGGCCGGGGCGCAGGCCGGTAATGTCGCCCACCTTGGTGAGCGTGTCCATGTCGAGGATGCTGATGGTGTCGGACACGCGGTTACTCACCAGCACGTGCCGCCCATCTGCCATGGAACGGAAGTTGTGCGCCGCCTTGCCGGTGATGATGCGTTTGAGAATGGTGCGGGTACGCGGGTCGACAGCCACCACGGCGTCGCTGCCGGTGAGCGCCACGAGCAGGGTCTTGTCGCCCGGCGTCAGCCACAAGCCGGCTGGGGTTTCACCCACCTTCATGGTCCACAGCACGGTCTGCGTAGGAAGGTCGATGGCGGCGACGGAATTGGTCTCCTGCAGGCTGATGTACACCGTCTTGCTGTCTGCGGTGAAGGCCATATGGCTCGGTAGAGCCTTGAGGGGAATGCGCTTGGCGAGCTGGAATTTGCCCAGGTCGTAGCTGTAGATGTCCACCCGGTTCAGGCGCAGGCAGTTCACCACGAACCAGCGGTGGTCGGGCGAAAAGCCGATCTGATAGGGGTCGGGGATGCTGGAGACGCTACCGATGGGTTTTCCCGTCTGTGGATCGAGCAGCATCAGATCGTTGCTTACCGCATTTGCCACGATCAGATCCTGATTGTTTGGCGTGGCCATGAGGTGGTGCGGCTCTTTCCCCGTGGCAAAACTGTCGATCGGCTGGCGCGTGTCCTGATTGATCAGGGTGATTCGGGCGTCGCCGGAATCGAGCACCACCACCACGTGGTTCTTGGCCTGTGCCAGGCCGGTGTGCGCCAGCAAGGCCGTGAAAACAATCAAAAATTTACGCATCAGGTCACCGGGAGTGGGAAAACACGCCACGCGGTTGCGTTGCGGCCGCAACTGTAACGCGCGTGTGTGGAAATCTGTTGACCGAAAACATTCTGCGCGAATTGGGAAATAAAAATTTGCGTTGTTCCCACAATCGAGATGTCAGCAAGGCCTCGCCTGTGACCGTTATAGTGAACCGAGTGTTGGATGGAACTCGACGAACAGCCCGGGTTCTCAATGAAAAGAGGTTCGACATGCATTCCATTTTGCGTACTAAGAAAGCCATGCTTGCTGTGGCCGCAGCGAGTTTTCTGGCCCTGCCTGGTCTCGCCCAGGCGCGCGTGCATTGGAGCGTCGGCATTGGCTTGCCCATTTATTACGGCTCGGCTTGGTATCCCGGCTGGGGTGGCGGGTGGTATGACCCCTATCCAGCGTATGGCGGATGGTCGACCTGGAGCCCCCCAGTCGTTGTGGAGCGTCAACCTGTGGTGGTGCAGTCACTTCCCCCCGGCCCGGCACCGCAGTCGTTCTGGTACTACTGTCAGAACCCGGCAGGTTACTACCCCTATGTCTCCGCGTGTCCAGGGGGCTGGACCCCTGTGCCCTCCACGCCCCCGCCGCCGCCAGCGCCAGTCAAATAACCAATTCATCCAACGGTCTTCAGAATGACTCTTTTCCAAGGACATATCATGCGAATTTCCCGCCCACTGTTACTGCTTCCCGCCGCACTCGGTGTTCTTGTGCTGGGCGGCTGTGCGACCGCCCCACTTGGACCGACGATTGCGGTCATGCCGGCCCCGGGCATGCCCTTCGAGCAATTCCAGGCCATCGATGCGAGCTGTCGCCAGTTCGCGCAGCAGCAATCGGCGCAATACCAGACGGGCGCAAGCAATTCAGGCGTGACGTCGGCGGCCATCGCCACCGGCATCGGTGCGGCGGCCGGGGCACTGATCGGGGGCAATAGCCAAGGTGCCGGCGTGGGTGCCGGGATCGGCCTGCTTGCGGGTAGCGCGGGTGGCGCAGGGACTTATGGTGACACCCAGAGCAGCGCGCAGCGCGCCTACAACATCGCATATCAGCAGTGCATGTATTCGCGCGGCGCCCAAGTGCCAGGCTATGCCGCACCGCGGTATGTGGCGCCGCCTCCTCCGCCCGCGTATCCGGCGCAGCCGACTTACCGGCCCGCTCCGCCACAGCCCAGCTATCAACCGGCCTATCCGCCCGCGCAGTGAGGCGACAGCTTGCGGAATTTCAGCCGATCGATTGCGCATGTGGTTACTTCCAGTCACGCCTTGTCACGGCACGGGGGGGGCAGTGTGACGGGTGCGGCGGCTATCATGCCCCGCGACTATGAGTACCTCTGCTGACTCCGCGCCCGCGCGCCCCCCCAAACCGCCGGCAGGCGGCGCCAAGCGGCCCAAGCGTGCCGCGCACACTCGCCCCCTCTGGCTCAAGTTCTTGCTCGCTGCGGCGCTGCTGGGCATCGCCGGTTTGCTGGCGCTGGTGTTTGCCGTGGTCATGCTCTATCCGCGGTTGCCTGCGCTGAGCGAACTGACCGACTACCGCCCTGACCTCCCCTTGCGGGTGTATTCCGCCGAAGGCACGTTGATTGGTGAGTTTGGCGTGCAACGGCGCACCGTGGTGCCGTTCGCGCAGATTCCCCTTCAAGTGCGCGAGGCCTTCCTCGCGGCCGAAGATTCGCAGTTCTACGAGCATGGCGCTGTCGACTGGACCGGTGTATTTCGCGCCGCGCTGGCAGATCTGATGCACGGCGCCGCGGTGCAGGGAGCCTCGACCATCACCATGCAGGTGGCACGCGATTTCTATCTGAGTCCGCAAAAAACGCCGCTGCGCAAGTTCACCGAAGCGCTGATGGCAGACAAAATCGAGCATGAACTGAGCAAGGACCAGATTCTTGAGCGGTATCTGAATCAGGTCTATCTCGGCCAGCGCGCATATGGCGTGGCTGCCGCCGCGCAGGTGTATTTCGGCAAACCTCTCGACAAGCTCACGCTGGCGCAGATTGCGGTGCTGGCGGGCCTACCCAAGGCGCCATCGGCCTTCAACCCCCAAACCAACATCAAGGCCGCGCTCATTCGTCAGCATTACGTCCTCGGACGCATGCTTGTGCTGGGCGACATCACCAAGGCGCAGTATGACGATGCACTGCAGGCTCCGCTCGACGTGGTGTCCGGCCAGGGCCTGTTGCGCTACAAGGTGGACGCCAACTACGCCGCCGAACAGGTCCGCGAGGTCATGGTGGCGCAGTTCGGCGAGTCGGCGTACACGGATGGCTACAAGGTCTACACCACCCTGCACGACCGCGACCAGACGGCTGCCGTAGATGCAGTACATAGCGGCGTGCTGGCCTACGATCAGCGTCACGGCTGGCGCGGCCCGCAGGCGCAGATCGACCTGCCACAACACGATGCCGATGCCATGAGCGTGGCAACAAAAGCGCTCAAACCCTATGACGCCGCGGGCAGCCTGTACCCAGCCGTGGTGCTGCATGCCAAGCCCAAGTTGGTCGAGGCCGTGCTGGCCTCGGGCAGTACCGTGGCGCTCAGCGGCGATGCGCTGCATTTTGCCGCACTGGGACTGTCGCCCAAGGCCACCGCCAAGCAGCGCATCGATCGCGGCGCCATCGTCTGGCTGCAAAAGCTGAGCAAGGGCTGGCGTTTGGCGCAAATGCCCGATGTGCAGTCAGCATTGGTGTCGATGGATCCACACGACGGTGCCGTGCGCGCCTGGGTGGGCGGCTTCGACTACGACCATGAGAAATTCGATCATGTAAATCAGGCGTTTCGCCAACCGGGGTCGAGTTTCAAACCCTTCATCTACTCGGCCGCGGTGGATGAGGGCCTGGCACCCACCACCGTCATCGACGATTCGCCGATCACCCTCAATCCCGGCCCCGGCCAACCACCTTGGACGCCACACAACTACGATAACGAGCAGATCGGCGCCGCGTCCGCATCGCTGGCACTCGCGCATTCCGACAATGTCGATGCGGTCAAGGTATTGCTGGCCGTTGGCATACCCTACGCCCGCCAGTTCGTCTCGCGCTTCGGCTTGCCGCTCGACCAGATTCCGCCCTATCCAACCATGGTGCTGGGGGCTGGCAGCTTCACGCCGCTGCAAATGGCCACAGCCTATTCAGTGTTCGCCAACGGCGGTTCACTGCTCCAGCCCTATCTGATCAAGCGCATCATCGACGCGCATGGCGCCGACGTGTATCTCCACGCGCCACAGACAGCGGGACAAGATGCGCCGCGCATCATCAGCGCAGCCAACGCCTTTCTTACGACACAGATGCTGCAGGCGGTGATTCAGCATGGCACCGGTGGCGCGGCGCTCTCGCTCGGACGGGTGGATCTGGCGGGCAAGACCGGCACCTCGCAAAACTTCCACGACGCCTGGTTCGACGGCTTCAATCCCGATCTCGTCGCCGTCACCTGGATGGGCTACAACACCCAGCGCGATCTGTACCGCGGCGAACAGGGCGCCAAAGCGGCACTTCCGATCTGGATGGACTACATGCGCACGGCGCTTCAAGGCAAACCCGATCAACCATGGCCAGTGCCGCCGGGGGTGATCGCCGCGCAAGTCGATCCGGCCACGGGGTTCGCCTCGAGCGCGCCTGGCGCAGTGAGTGGCTTTTTTCTACAGAACTTTCCGCCGCTGGCCCTCGACGCACAGTTGCCATTCTCGGCATCTTCGTCGCCGCAGGGCTCGGGCGCGGTGACCACAGGGAGCGGCGGCATACTCGTTGGGCCGGGTGGCATGCCGGTGGGGAATTCCGCCGTCAGCGTGCGCGGCCAGGGGCCGGGAACCCATCCGGCAGCCATCGCCCAACCCGTGTCACCCCAGCCATCTCTGCAGCCCGGAGCCATCCTGCCCGGGTTTGGCGACAATCGCTGAAGACCAGCCGCGGCCTCTCCTGGGAGCCGGTCTGGCTTGGCGAGCAGCGGGCTGCAAATCCGCCGCCACAGGGGACGTCCCGACACCCCAAGCCCGACAGGCTGCAGACGCTTTCTACAATGGCGCCTTCTCCAAGGCTGATTTCATGCGCACCTTTCAAGACCTCATCCTGACCCTGCAGACCTATTGGGCCAACCAAGGCTG